>NZ_LXJQ01000033.1:0-69847 GCF_001728925.1 Pseudomonas sp. 1D4 | reverse complement strand
AAACCTAGGAAAACCGGGGCGACTCATCGGATCGCTATAACCGAACCAGTTTTGCATCAGATGCACGCGGAGCATGGCCATCAATGGGTAGGCCGGCCGACCGCCTTCACCTTTGGGATAGTGCGGCTCGATCAGCGCTACCAACCCCTTCCAGGGCACGACCTGATCCATCTCGATCAGGAACAACTCCTTGCGGGTTTGCTTGCGCTTGCCGGCGTACTCGGCATCGGCGAAGGTCATCTGCTTAATTGAGAAACTCAGGTAACGGGATCTGCTTATTTCACCAGATTTGGGAGGTCTTCTGCAGAATTTCCTTAGCAGGGCTTGCCAGTTCATGGGGCTTGAGCCGCCAGGCCTACTACCAGCGCAACCGTGCGGCAGACCGGCGTCCCGAGCAAGATTCGCTGATTGCCCAGGTCGTTCGGGATCTGGTGCAGAGGCATCCAGTACTGCTCAGGGCTGTACTAACGCCTGCATGCGCAGCACGGGGGCAATCTGCTCGATGATTGATGGTAACGACTGTTACCAGAATGCGTTGACTGAGCGCGTCAACGGTATCCTGAAGAACTAGTTGCTGGGGCACCCTCCCAGCGACCTCGGACAGGCACGCCGCATGGTGCGTGAGGCCGTCGATATCTATAACCGGGAGCGGCCTCACCTGGCCCTGAGATACAAAACGCCCGATGCGGTGCATCGGGCGTTTTGAGTTCTGGAGCTTGCCCTGAAAGGTGTAAACCTATTTCAGGAATAGACAACTGCTGTCGCATGACCCTGCAGGGCTGTTCAAAAAGCTGGTTGCGTGCTAAAAGCATCGAGTGCTGATCTAGCCGCTTGAAATAGAAGGGAAAAACCATGACCAAGTCGGAGTTGATCGAACGAATCGTCACCCATCAGGGGCAGCTTTCCGCTAAAGATGTTGAACTCGCTATCAAGACCATGCTTGAGCAGATGTCCCAGGCACTAGCCACTGGTGATCGTATTGAGATACGGGGGTTTGGCAGTTTTTCCCTCCATTTCCGAGCACCGCGCACGGGGCGTAACCCTAAGACTGGTGAATCTGTTCGCCTTGATGGAAAGTTTGTGCCGCACTTCAAGCCTGGTAAAGAGTTGCGTGATCGAGTCAATGAAGAGGGCTAGAAAGACGTATTCGTTACACCATCAACTCCTTCATACTAGCCGAACTAGTAATTTCTATTAACTTTATGCTCCATTTCTTGAATTATCGAAGTGATTATCTAGGTATTTTGGAGGCTGTTAGTAGAATAAATTTCTGAATTAAATATTGTTACGCTATTTATGCGTGGTTTTTTTCGATGATCTCGTGTTTTGGTTGGTTTATAATTTATTTTTCAGGGGCTCGTTGAGATAAGTTTTTATTTTGATTTGTGATTTATTCAAAACATAGTTTTTGTGTGGTGGCTGTAAGCAATAAATTATTATTCAGGTATTCCTCTGCGTGCTGGCTATAGCGCATCTGTATCTTTAAGTTGTTTTAAGTTCGCTCAAATTAATTTATCGCATAGATAGCGATAATATTATATTTTCTTCTATTTCTATGGTGATCGGCGTATATCTAGTAGGTTTTGATTCTTGTACAAGCGTAAATAATTTCTCTATAATTAATTGCATCTGGGTGTTATTTTAATATGTCAATTAGTCCTATTCAACCAGTTGTTCTCTGTGGCGGTTCCGGTTCACGGCTATGGCCGCTGTCGCGGACTGGGTTTCCAAAACAATTTCTTTGCCTAGTAGGTAACGAAAGTTTGTTTCAACAAACTATAAGGCGCCTGCTAGGCGAAGCCCCTGCATCTTGTGCGCCTTACATTGTTTGCAATGAGCACCACCGTTTCTTGGCCCAAGAGCAACTTAGAGAGCTTGATATTAATAATGCTACCTATCTACTTGAACCTATCGGTCGTAATACTGCGCCAGCATTGACGCTGGCAGCGTTGGCTGCACAGGATACCCAAAGTGATCCAATCCTCGTAGTTAGCCCGGCTGATCAATCTATCAGCAAAGAACACGAGTTCCTTGTTGCTATACGCGAGGCAGTTACGTTAGCGGATGAGGGTAATATAGTAATTTTAGGTGTTAACCCTGATAGACCCGAAACTGGATATGGGTATATTAAAGCAGGGGTAGCTAGAAATAATACGTATGTTGTCGAGCGTTTCGTAGAAAAACCAGATAAGGATACTGCTCAGATTTATCTAGACGAAGGAAGCTACTACTGGAATGCGGGCATATTTGTACTCAAGGCATCGGTTTGGCTAGAGGCTCTCGCATTCTTTGGTCCAGAGATTTTACAGCCTATAGAGGAAAGTTGGTCTGGCAAGCGAATAGACGGCGTCTTCATTCGACCTAATAATGATGCTTTTTTTGCCGCGCCAAGTGAGTCGGTCGACTACGCTGTCTTGGAAAAATGCCCGGGTAGCGGCTTTCCAATAAAAATGGTGCCACTGAATTCTGGTTGGAGCGACTTAGGGGCTTGGGATGCTGTCTGGAATGTATCGGCTAAAGAGGAAAATGGTAACGTCCTTAAAGGTGATGTTCTGATAACCGAAAGCCATAACTCCCTTGTACATGCTAGTAGTCGTTTAGTGGCGCTGGTCGGTGTGGATAATTTAGTGGTGATTGAGACTGCAGACGCTATTATGGTCGCAGATAGAGATCGTTGCCAGGAGGTTAGGCAAATTGTGCGTCAGCTAAATGAGCAGTCTCGCGAGGAGCGTACTCTCCATCGTAAAGTTCATCGTCCTTGGGGATGGTATGACAGCATCGATGAGGGGGGGCGTTTTAAAGTTAAGCGCATCCAGGTCAATCCTAAAGCAAGTTTGAGCTTACAAAAGCATCACCATCGTGCAGAGCATTGGGTTGTTGTGCAAGGCACAGCAGAAATTACGCGAGGTGATGACACACTACTGCTTACCGAAAATCAAAGCACCTTCATACCGTTAGGCGAAATCCACCGCCTTTCAAATCCGGGCAGCATTCCCTTAGAAATCATCGAAGTTCAGTCTGGTAGCTATTTGGGGGAAGATGATATCGTGCGCTTTGATGATAAGTACGGGAGAGGTCATTGAAAATAGCAATTGCGGGCCTGGGCTATGTTGGTTTGGCTAATGCTGTTCTGCTTGCACAGCACAATGAAGTCGTGGCTGTAGATCTCGTTCCTGAGAGAGTAGACCTACTGAACCGCCGAAAATCACCCATCGAAGATGTAGAAGTTCAAGCATTCTTAGATAATAAAGTCCTTAATTTTCGTGCGACACTGAATAAGCGAGAAGCGTATGAAGGGGCTGATTTCGTCATCATTGCGACACCGACAGACTATGATCCCAAGACAAATTATTTCAATACACAGTCCATTGAAAGTGTTATCTGTGATGTTATTTCAATTAATCCCAGAGCGTTGATGGTCATCAAGTCAACAGTACCGGTCGGCTATACCGCAAGAGCCAGGCGGGAGTTCAATACCGAAAATTTGATATTCTCCCCCGAGTTCCTCCGTGAGGGACGAGCACTGTATGACAATCTCCACCCAGGTCGAATTGTTGTAGGAGAGCGGTCAACTAGAGCAGAAGTTTTTGCTGGACTCTTACAGCGCGGTGCTGTTAAGCAGGGTGTGGAGGTTCTTTTAACGAACAGCGATGAAGCTGAGGCTATCAAACTTTTCGCGAACACGTTTCTTGCGATGCGTGTGGCATTTTTTAATGAGTTGGATACCTACGCAGCCACTCATGGTTTAGATACTAGACAGATAATCGACGGGGTGTGCTTGGATGAGCGTATTGGGAGATATTATAATAATCCAAGTTTTGGTTATGGTGGTTACTGTTTGCCGAAAGATGCCAAACAACTTTTAGCCAACTACCGAGATGTACCTCAGAATCTAATCCGCGCAATTGTTGAAGCAAACACCACTCGTAAAGACTTTATCGCAGAAGATATTTTGAGACGTAATCCACGAGTCGTAGGTATCTACAGGCTCGTTATGAAGGCTGGCAGTGATAATTTTCGAGCGTCTGCTATCCAGGGCGTTATGAAGCGACTGAAGGCCAAAGGTATAGATGTGATTATTTTCGAGCCGACTTTTAAAGGGGCAGAGTTCTATCGCTCAAGGGTCATTAATGATTTGATGGTGTTTAAAGAAGAAGCAGATGTCATCATTGCTAATCGATATAGCGATATATTGAACGATGTGGCTGATAAAGTTTACACGCGCGATTTATTCGGAGCGGATTAATGAGAGTTTTAGTAACGGGAGTTGCTGGATTTATAGGTATGCATGTCGCGAAGCGGTTGCTTGACCGGGGTGATCAGGTAGTGGGCGTTGATAATCTAAATTCCTATTATGATCCGCTACTTAAGAAAAGACGTCTGAAGCAACTTGAAAGCTATAAGAATTTTTCATTTTTTTTGGGTGATATTGCTGATGCTGCCTTTGTCAGAAAAACTTTTTTTGATTTAAAGCCTAACAAGGTGATTAACTTAGCCGCACAGGCTGGGGTTCGTTACTCCCTGGAGAATCCAAGTGTCTATATACAGAGTAATCTGGTTGGGTTTGCCAATGTTTTAGAAGGCTGCAGGAACACTTGTGTCGAGCATCTTGTATATGCGAGTTCTTCTAGTGTTTATGGTGCGAACACGAAAGTACCATTTTCTGTTGAGGATAGTGTTGATCACCCGGTTTCTTTGTATGCGGCAACAAAGAAGTCCAATGAGTTGATGGCGCACAGTTACAGCCATTTATACAATTTACCGACTACGGGGCTGCGATATTTTACGGTATATGGGCCCTGGGGGCGTCCTGATATGGCGCCTTGGCTTTTTACCTCGGCGATTCTTGAGGGGCGTACTATTAACGTATTCAATCACGGAAAAATGCTCAGAGACTTTACATATATCGATGATGTTGTAGATGGGACTGTAGGTGTTTTAGATCGGATTCCCGAGGAAGGCTTAGAGGGTGTACAGGGTAGCACGCCATATTCTATATATAATGTCGGAAATAACTCTCCAGTACCGCTGTCTGATTTTATCAGTTGTATCGAAAGTGCTGTCGGTATCGTAGCGAAAAAGAAATACTTGCCGATGCAAGACGGCGATGTACCTAATACATATGCTGATATCAATGCTTTGAAGTTAGCTATAGGCTTCGTGCCACGCACTAATCTCGTAGAGGGTATTGGCTCTTGGGTTGAGTGGTATAAGGCCAATATAGCATCATGAGTTTCACAACAGCGCTTAAATGGTCATTTTTAGCTGAACTTTCAACTAAGTTTGTGCAACCCTTGGTGTTTATCGCGTTGGCACGTCTCCTTGTGCCCGAGGATTTCGGCGTGATGACCGCCGCACTTATGGTCGTTGCGTTCTCTCAGATATTTTGGGAGGTCGGTATGGGGAAAGCTCTGATCCAGCGTCGAACCCATATCGAAGAGGCAGCAAATGCGGCATTTTGGATTAACTTAATACTCGCCACAGCTATCGCATTTTCTCTTTATATGTCGTCAACTTTGGTGGCGATAGCTGTATTTCAAGATGCACGCGTTGCTGCTGTATTGCAAGCTATGAGTGTTCAGATAATTTTGAGTGCCCTATGCTCTGTGCAAACCGCGTTGTTGCAAAAGGAAATGAGCTTTAAAAAAATATTCTGGGTTCGGTTTGTGACGGTTAGTCTCCCTGGCATAGCTTCTGTACCGCTGGCTTGGTATGGATGGGGATATTGGGCATTGGTGACAGGAACATTGTTTGGTCAAGCAGTGCAGGTCTTTATGCTTTGGCGTGTTACGAGATGGAAACCGCATTTCCAATTTGATTTTGCTATTGCTAAAGAAATATCAAAATTTAGTAGTTGGGTAGGTATAACTGGAATTTTGTTATGGTTTTATCAATGGGCTGACTCTCTTATTGTTGGCGTCTATTTCGGTGGCCATGAACTAGGACTGTACCGAATGGGGAATCAATTAGTCACAGCAGTTTTTGCGCTTCTATTAGTTCCAATTGTTCCGGTTCTTTATAGTCTTCTGGTTGTTTCGGATTTAAAAGAAAAAAAGCTTTCCGCACACTATAATGATCTCGTCAATAAAGTAATTCTGGTCGGTGTCCTTCTTTCGGTACTTGTGTTTGTGATATTCTATTTTGGTTCAAATTTTATGTTTGGAGAAAAGTGGGCGGGACTTGGCTTTGTAGGTGCTTTTTTTGGCCTGATTCATGGATACGCTTGGATTGTAGGATTTAACGGAGAGTACTATCGCGCGGCTGGAAAACCTCACTTAGAAACCGTAGCACTGTCTGTTTCTATGGTTTTCTATATTCTTGGATACTTGATTTTTGCTCCAATTGGGTTAGAGGAGTTTGTTTTTGCACGTTTTGCACTGGTTTTTATAGGGGTATTTATTCATTTGTATTGCGTCTCAACTATTGTGGAAGTGGATTTTTTTAGACTGTTTAAGAATTTACTTTTCACAAGCTTATGTGCGATTTCTTGCATTTTTCTTGCATTTTTATTTTGGGGCAATGTTAGGCAAGATCTATTTGGTGTAATCTTCCTAAGTGTGGCGACATTTTTAATTTATTTGGCTGGTATTTTTCTTATTAATAAAAGGGAGGTTCTAATATTCTATTTTTCAGTAAAATTGGTCGTTTATGATAAATGAGATCGCTAATAGTCTGTATACGCTGCAGTTTTTTGGTTGATATGGTCTCTTGGAGTTTGCTATGGATTTAAAATTATCGTCCTTAAAGAGCGAGTTAAGGAGACTTTTTCTTATGGTGCGATATCCTGCTTTGTATCGTGCTTTTAATGTCGAGTCTCACTTGACGGTAGATGAACGAGTAGCTCTGCACAACTTGGCATTAGGGTGCAATTATATATGTGAGATTGGTTCCTATGTTGGTGCCTCAGCTTGTAGTTTTGGCGCAGCACTAAAAGGAAATCCAATCGCCAAAATTTTATGTGTTGATACTTGGAATAACGATGCCATGACTGAGGGGCAGAGAGACACTTGGAGTGAGTTTAGGAGAAATACTGAAAAGTACTCGGGGAATATAGTTCCTGTGCGAGGCTATAGTACGGAGGTGGTAGGAGTGGTTCGAGATACCATTTCCGAACTTGATCTCTTATTCATTGATGGTGATCACTCATACGAAGGTGCTAAGGCTGATTGGGATTTTTATAAGAGCTTTCTAAAACCTGGAGCTATTGTCGTTTTTCATGACTACGGTTGGGCTGAAGGCGTGCAGCGTGTCGTGCATGAGGAGGTGATGCCTCTTGTGGAGCATCATGAAGGCTTGCCTAATATGTGGTGGGGCGCCTTGGCGACACACCCATGATCTCGGTTATTATTCCCACTCGAAATCGTTCTAATTTATTAGCCCAAGCTTTACAGTCTATTGTTTATCAACGCTTAGAAAGCTCGTTATTCGAAGTTCTGGTGGTTGATAATGGGTCCTCAGATTCGACGCCAGATGTAATTGAGTTCTATAAGGGCAAAATGCCTAACCTGATAGGTATATATGCGCCAGAGCCAGGTCTCCACAATGGGCGTCATGCAGGAATGCAGAGAGCTAAAGGAGAAATACTTGTTTTTGCTGACGATGATATCGAAGCATTACCTACTTGGCTAGAAAGTATTTCGGAGGCATTTCAAGACTCTGGGGTAGCAATGGTCGGTGGAAATAATTATCCGTATTTTCTTGAGGAGCCCCCACGCTGGCTTCGACGCCTATGGGAACGCTCTAACTGTCAAGGCTATTACTCTATTCCATCTCTAAGTGTGATTGAGTTTGTCAGTGCTCCAACAGAAATCTCACCTCATCTAGTGTGGGGGTGCAATTTTTCTATCCGTAAAGAAATATTGCTTGAGGCTGGTGGATTTCATCCCGACGGGATGCCTCAGGAACTTATTCGTTTTCGTGGTGACGGGGAAACGTACGTTTCTAGTTTTGTCGAGAATTCAAAAATGAAATGTGTATTTCACCCCGGGGCATCTGTTTATCACAAGGTGACGCCGGAGCGAATGACTATTCGCTATTTTTATCAGCGGGGGTTCAATCAAGGCGTTTCTGATTCCTTTACGCGTCTGCGCGAAAGTCAACTTGGTGCATCGACCATAAGCCATAAAGTTGGTTTTTTTTTGAGGGCTTTTAATTTTGTAATTCATAAAAAGAATGAATTTCTTGGCGGTAGAGAGCTAAACTGCGTTTTAGCTGAGTTCAAGAAAGGATATAAAGCGGGCTTTGATTATCATCAAAATTTGTATAGAGATGATCCAGAGGTTCGCGACTGGGTGCATCGATTTACTTATTACTGAGGAGTTCGTCCATGGTCGAAGAAATTATAAGGGACGGCAAGCTACTTGCATTAATACTGCGCGCAAATTTTCGACAGGATGGTATACATTTTTTCACTCCAGATGATTATTCGCAGCAGCTGGGCTATATGAGTCGTCCCGAAGGTTATGTGATTCCCCCACATGTCCATAATCCGGTGCCACGAGAGGTTCAGTACACAAAAGAAGTCTTGTTTATAAAGTCAGGTCGGGTACAAGTGGATTTCTATGATGAAGAGCAAAATTATTTAGAAAGTCGTTCGCTGTTCCAAGGCGATGTGATTTTGCTGGCTTTCGGTGGGCATGGATTTAAGATGCTAGAAGCAAGTGAGATCATTGAGGTCAAACAGGGGCCCTATGCTGGAGATGCGGATAAAACCCGTTTCGAACCTCTGACAACTGATCAGGTGAAGTGGAAATAAGATGAATTTTGTCCCAGTTAATGAGCCGCTCCTGAATGGTAACGAAAAAAAATACCTGCTCGAGTGTATAGAGACAGGATGGATCTCTTCTGAGGGGCCATTTATTAAGCAATTCGAAGATGGGTTTGCCACCAGTATAGGGCGTAAACATGCAATTGCCGTATCTAACGGCACTGCTGCTATTGATGCTGCGATAGAAGCGCTTGGTTTTGAGGCTGGTGACGAAATCATCTTGCCAACGTTTACCATTATTTCATGCATCAGCCAAATTATCCGTGCTGGACTAGTGCCGGTGCTTGTTGATAGTGACCCGTCAACTTGGAATATGGACATTACGCAGGTAGAGAAGAAAATTACTTCTCGAACCAAGGCTATTATGGCAGTGCACATATATGGCTTGCCTGTCGATATGGATCCACTGCTTGAGCTTGCTCGGCGCTACGGCCTAAAAGTTGTTGAAGATGCTGCAGAGGTGCATGGGCAGACCTATAAAGGGCATTCTTGCGGTAGCTTTGGCGACATCAGTATTTTCAGCTTCTATCCAAATAAACATATTACAACGGGCGAGGGTGGAATGATTGTCACAGATGACGATCATTTGGCCGATAAGTGTCGGAGCTTGAGAAATCTCTGTTTCCAGCCCCAAAAGCGTTTTGTGCATGAACGCTTGGGTTGGAACCTGCGCATGACCAATTTACAGGCCGCCTTGGGGGTGGCTCAGTTAGAGCGTCTCACAGAGTTTGTGCAGCTCAAAAGACAGATGGGGGCTGTTTATCAATCAGGCTTAGCCGGGATAACAGGCCTGCAACTGCCTTTATCCAAAACGGACTATGCCGAGAATATCTATTGGGTGTTTGGTATGGTGCTGGATGATAGTGTTCCATTTGACGCCGTAGAGGCTATGGCGTTTTTAGCAGAAATGGGTATCGGCACGAGGCCATTCTTTTGGCCTATGCATGAGCAGCCGGTATTCCAGAAAATGGGATTGTTTCGCGGCGAGTCTTATCCCGTTTCGGAAAGGCTTGCGCGGCGCGGTTTCTATGTACCTAGTGGCTTGGCTCTAACGCATGACCAGCAGAGTAAAGTTATTCATGCTGTTCGAAAGTTAATGGATAGGTAATGGTATGAAGGTTTTTGATCAATATGCCCGTTATTATGATTTGCTCTATCGGGACAAAAATTATCAACTTGAAGTCGATTTTGTATTGTCTCTGATTAACCGCTACGCCCCAGGAAAATGCTCAATTTTTGAAATGGGATGTGGAACAGGCATGCATGCTCAAATGTTTGCAGAGGCTGGACATGAAGTGCATGGAATTGACCTGAGTGATTCCATGTTGGAGTCTGCTGAGCGTCGACGCAATACGCTTTTGCCGGATTTACGTCAACGCCTGAATTTTTCTCAAGGTGATGTGCGGACTTACCGAACAGCTCGTCGATTTAATGTGGTTTTATCTCTTTTTCATGTTTTTAGCTATCAGAATAAAAATTCTGATCTACAAGCAGCCTTTATTACAGCTGCCGCCCATTTAAATGAGGGTGGAGTATTTGTTTTCGATTACTGGTATGGTCCAGCTGTCCTAACTATGAGGCCTGAAACTAGGGTTAAGAGGCTCAGTGACGGAGATCTATCTATTTTAAGAATTGCAGAGTCTGAATTAGACGAGCAGCGCAGCGTTGTTGAGGTAAACTATGAAACTCGTGTAGATGTAGGAAGCATTTCTGAAGTGATCCGAGAGAAACATTTTATGCGTTATCTTTTTCTTCAAGAAATTGAGCTTTTTGCGGAGAAGAGTGGTTTTGAGATTCTCAGCCATCAGGCTTGGTTAAGTGAGGAAGAGCCTTCGTTGCGCTCTTGGTCTGGTTGCAGCGTTTTACGTCGGCTTTAGTATGGTTAGTAATTTGAATACCGTTGTGTTTATACATCCAGAAGGTAATCATCTTAATAATCCTACTTTGTATGAAATTAGTGGGGCAATTGCTCGGCATGGGGCCTCGGCCCTTTTTTTGCCTGGAGACGCCTACTATGGTGGACGGCCTAAGGGTTTGCTTTCGCGACTATTAAACAAGATTCTCGCTGACTTTGGTGAGCGGCTGCCTCGATTTACGAAGTGTTTATTGGTCTTATTTTTATACGCGCGGCATTTGAAAGTAATATCACGTTCAACCTGTATAGTAGGTGTGGATCACTGCGGTATTATTCAGGCGGAATTTCTTTCCTCTTTATTTCGGAAGCGATTGGGTTTCTTTAGTTTTGAAATAATGTTCGCGGATGAACTTGGCGCGAGAAAGAAAGAAATGGAAGTTGCTGCGTGTCGAAGGGTGAGTTTCTGTGTTGTTCAAGACCATGTAAGGGAGAGATTTCTTGCTTTGCAGAATAATATAAATTTTCCGAGTGTGCTAGTTCCTGTTGGGAACGCCGGACTCCCCACGCCGCAAGGTTGGCGTGTCCGGGACAAACTTGGAATTCCAATGGATAAAAAAGTAGCGATTATCATTGGTAGCCTTGCGGATTGGACGTGCGCAGATGATATTATAAAAGCTTTCTGTGTTTCGTCTGATAGCATGTGGTGTCTAATTGTGCATGGTCGTTTTGATGGCGAGTCTGCAGCATTTCTTAATGGCTTTTCCAGCAGTAAAATTTTTATGAGCGCTGAGCCGATGGATTTCAATGCCATGGCCAGCCTTTTTGATGGTGTCGATGTCGGTTTGGCATTTTATAGAAGCGTCCCTGGTAACCCGTTCTTGGGCAAGAACATCGAATACATAGGATTGGCCTCTGGGAAAATTTCAAATTACTTACGGCATGGTGTGCCAGTAATAACAAATTTAAGAGGTGAAATAGGTCACCTGATCCAGCACTATAATGCTGGATTTGTTGTTCCCTTCGCGACGGATGTCTTTCTAGGGTTGTCTTGCTTGGAGCAATCTATGAGTGATGGTGCAGTTAATTTGTTTAGTAATGTATTTGATTTTTCCAATTATGAAGATCAGTTGATTCAACAGTTGCTTCCAGATTATTCTAGCAGTGCAGAGTGAGACTCCTATCATGAAAAAGGCCTTGATTACTGGTATTACTGGCCAAGACGGTTCCTATCTTGCAGAATTTCTGCTTGAAAAAGGTTATACAGTTCATGGCGTTAAACGCCGTGCTTCGTCGCTCAACACGCAACGCGTGGATCATATCTATCAGGATCCCCATGTAGAGAATAAGAATTTTGTGCTTCATTATGGCGACTTAACCGACTCTTCCAACCTCACTCGTATTTTACAGGAGGTTCAACCGGACGAGGTTTATAACCTTGGTGCTCAGTCACATGTTGCAGTCAGCTTTGAGTCGCCTGAGTACACGGCGGATGTCGATGCTATGGGCACGTTACGATTGTTGGAGGCTATCCGTCTATTGGGCCTGGAGAAAAAGACAAGGTTCTATCAGGCTTCTACATCAGAGTTGTATGGCTTAGTTCAAGAAACCCCCCAAAAGGAATCGACGCCTTTTTATCCGCGATCACCATACGCCGTGGCTAAGCTGTATGCCTATTGGATCACGGTTAATTACCGTGAGGCATACGGTATGTATGCCTGCAATGGAATCCTGTTTAACCATGAATCCCCACGCCGTGGTGAAACTTTCGTAACCCGTAAGATCACTCGAGGACTTGCTAATATCGCCCAAGGTTTGGAGCAGTGTTTGTATATGGGCAATATGGATGCTTTGCGTGACTGGGGCCACGCTAAGGATTATGTGCGGATGCAGTGGATGATGCTGCAGCAGGATCAGCCGGAGGATTTTGTTATCGCGACCGGGATGCAGTATTCCGTGCGTCAGTTCATTGAGTGGTCCGCCGCGGAGCTTGGTATTTCGCTGCGTTTTGAGGGGAAGGGGGTAAATGAGATCGCAATCATCGTGGCAATAGAGGGCTGTAAAGCACCGGCTCTTAATGTGGGCGATGTCGTAGTTCGTGTTGACCCTCGTTATTTTCGTCCGGCTGAGGTGGAAACACTGCTGGGGGATCCTACCAAAGCGAAGAAATGCTTGGGCTGGGTTCCCGAAATCACGGTGCAGGAAATGTGTGCTGAGATGGTGCGCGAGGATCTCAAGGTCGCACAACGCCATGCATTACTTAAGGCGCATGGTCATGAAGTGCCGGTTTCGGTGGAGAACTGAGCGTGGTCCAAGATTTGAGCCAGACTATCTTTGTTGCCGGCCATCGAGGTATGGTCGGTTCAGCGATTGTTAGAAATCTAGAGAGGTCGGGCTATAAAAATATTCTGACTGCTACGCGCGATGAGTTAAATTTACTCGATCAGGGTGCGGTGCATAATTTCTTTCAGGATAATCGCATTAACCTGATCTACTTAGCTGCGGCAAAAGTTGGAGGTATTCATGCTAACAATACCTACCCTGCTGAGTTTATGTACGAAAATTTAATGATCCAAGCCAATGTTATTCACAGCGCCCATCAAGCGAGTGTGGAGAAGTTACTTTTTCTTGGCTCATCCTGCATTTATCCTCGGCTAGCTGCCCAGCCTATGGCTGAGGATGCTCTATTAACCGGCGCTTTGGAGCCAACAAACGAGCCTTACGCCATTGCCAAAATTGCCGGTATCAAGCTTTGTGAGAGCTATAATCGTCAATATGGTCGTGACTATCGTAGTGTGATGCCAACAAACCTGTATGGTCCCGGTGACAACTATCATCCAGAAAACAGTCATGTTATTCCTGCTCTTATTCGCCGCTTTCATGAGGCTAAATTAAGCAAAAGTGCGGAGGTTGCGGTGTGGGGTAGTGGTTTGCCTCGTCGAGAGTTTCTTTACGTCGATGATATGGCTACAGCTAGCGTACATGTTATGTCTCTCTCGCGCGCGCAGTGGCAGGAGGCAGTATCGCCGACATGCTCACATATTAATGTTGGGTGTGGTCATGACCAGAGTATTCGCGAGGTTGCCGAACTGGTTGCGAAGGTGGTCGGCTATACCGGGCGATTGGTCTTCGATACAAGTAAACCAGATGGAGCGCCTCGGAAGTTGATGAACAGCTCCAAGCTTGAAATGTTAGGTTGGCGACCAGAGGTGGAGCTAGAAATAGGCCTCAGACATGCCTACAAAGATTTTTTGCGTGGAGGCTGTAATAATGAGCAGTCGAAAACCTACTCTTAGTATTATTACCGCCACCTACAACGCTGCTTGTGTATTGCCTGAATTACTTGCATCACTTCGTGCACAAACTGATCTGGATTTTGAATGGGTAGTAATGGATGCCGGATCTTCGGATGGCACCGTAAATATGCTAAAGGAAGTCAAGGATTTGCGTCTGGTTTATCGATCGGAGCCAGATTTCGGAATATACGATGCCTTAAACAAGTCAGTTAGACTTAGTTCTGGTGACTACTATTTAGTCATTGGGGCGGATGATGTGCTCTCTCCGGATGCTGTCGCCAACTACAAGTCTTGGCTCGCGAAAAGTAAAGCAGATATAGTGACGGCCTCTATTGAATATGGAACTACTACAAAAAAATCTCCCGTCAGTTATTCCTGGCTGGCAGGAGGTATGGCTTATGTTACCTCCCATGCTGTCGGGTCGGTGTATAGAAAGAGCCTCCACGATCAGCACGAAATAGGTTTTTATTCCCGGTTCTATCCTATAGCAGCGGATCAGCTTTTTATCTTGCGCGCGATAAAGCAGGGTGCCACTATTTGTGTGGCTGATTTTTATGCCGGTCGCTTCGGTGATGGTGGAATCAGCTCAACTGACACTTTAGGCACCCTAACAGAGTTCTTTCGCATTCAGATGCAGTTCGAATGGCGCCCATTGCAGGTGCTATTATTCATTCTGCGCTTACTCAAGCACTCCCCGCGTCTCATTCGCGGTTCTTAGTACTCTTATGAGCGCCAGTGTGCCAGATATGATCAAGAAAGAATTTGGCTATTTTGCTGAATCGCCTATGCAGCAATTGCGTTCGACTGCAAGTGTCAGTGTTGTTATTCCATGTTACCGATGTTCCGCATCTATTGCCCGAGCGGTAGACTCCATTGCTTCTCAGACACTCTTGCCATTAGAGGTTATTCTTGTAGACGATTGTAGTCAAGATGGCACTCTGAGCCTGCTTTTTGCGCTCCAGGCGCTCTATGGTAAGAGTTGGTTAAGGGTTTGTGAGTTATCTAGTAATGGCGGACCTGGTAGCGCTCGTAATGCAGGGTGGAAAATTGCTCAGGGGGAGTATGTGGCATTTCTTGATTCGGATGATAGTTGGCACCCCCAAAAAATAGAACTGCAGTATGGTTGGATGAGATTAAATCCAAATGTTGTTTTGACCAGCCATCTGGTAATTATGGGCGACGAGCGCAGAAAGAAATATCGCTTTGATGCAGTTTCGCCTATTCGTGTGTCTAAGAGCCAACTGTTGATGTCCAATCGCTTTCCTACCTCAACTGTTATGGTTCGGCGTGATATTAAAAAACGTTTTGTCGATGGTCAGCGTTATTGTGAGGATTATCGGCTCTGGCTTCATGTTATTTTCTTTGTTGGCGAATGTTGCCGTTTCAAGCAGGCGCTGACTTTTAATTATAAGGCGGTGTACGGAGCCTCGGGGCTTAGTAGTCGTCTGTGGGATATGGAAAAAGGTGAGCTCGCAGGCTACTGGAGTCTATATCGCGCAGGTGGTATTAACCTGCTGAGCTTATTTTTTTGGACTTGTCTCTCGTTAGTGAAATTTCTCCGCCGAGCCTTCCTAGTTTGGTTGTAGTTGACTCTATATGTAATATATTTTTGATAAATTAAAATTCTTGATTTTTCGGTTTAGAGGGTGCTAGTTGAAAGTACTGCTTATCGGTGGCACTGGTTTCATAGGTAAGAAATTGCTTCTTCTGCTTCTTGGCGCAGGTCATGAGGTAAGAGTTCTGTCGCGTAAGACCCAATCTGATGCGCTTTTCGACAATTCGCGAGTCGAGTGGAAGCAGCTGGATTTGCTTGATCTTAATTGTGATCTCGATGCGGCTATTTCAGGTTGTTCGTTGATATTCAACTGCGCTGGTGAGCTGCATAATGAGGGGCTCATGGAGGCGCTACATGTTGACGCTACTGCTCGCTTGTTGGACGCCTGCAAGCGTCGGGCTGAAGCTTCGGGCCACACTTTGCATTGGGTTCAGCTGAGTAGCGTAGGGGCGTATGGCTCTCCTGTAAGGGCGAACCTTGAGCGAACGATTACTGAGGAGAGCATGTTGGCTCCTCGGGGCGTATACGAAGTGTCCAAGACCAGAGCTGATAGTTTGGTCATTAGTAGCGCCCAGCCGGGCTTGATGACTGTTTCGATCTTGCGCCCTTCCAACATATTTGGCGCGGGAATGCCTAATGGTTCATTACGCCAATGGGGACGTATTATTCGGCGGCGTTGTTTTTTTTATGTGGGTGAACCAGGTGCAATATCGACTTATGTACACGTGGATGATGTGGTCGAAGCCCTGATGCTCTGTGGGTTCGAGTCGGTGGCGCAAGGCCAAGTCTTCAATCTATCGAATGATTGTCCCCAAGAGGTATTAGTAAACGCAATGGCGAGGCACTTTGGGGTGGCGCCCCCGTTTATCCGTCTACCAGAATCTCTTGTCAGAGTTTTCGCGATGGGGGGGCGTCGATTGGCGCATTATCCCCTGACTCAAGCGAGGATCGATTCGCTCGTTGCGCGTACACATTATGACTGCAGAAAATTGGAGGTGGTACTGGGATATCGGCCCCGCCGTGCTATCTCAGATTGTATCGGCGAGGTATTTGCACATGACGAGGTGGGCTGATGTCTAACACCGATCTGCGATTGGCTGGAGTGAAGATTGCCCGCGTGTCCACTGTGGCGTTCTTTGTTGAGACACAATTGAAAGCGCAATTGAAGGCTATCGTCGATGTAGGGAGCGAGCTAACAGTTATAGCTAGTGACGATCAGCTAGCGTTCCAGTTTCCGGGTATGAGATACGTGTCTGTTGATATCCCACGTAAGATTCATCCTGTGCGCGATTTAGTAGCACTGTGGCGACTGTGGTATTTATTTCGGAAAGAGCATTTCGATATCGTTCATTCAACCACACCCAAGGCTGGGCTGCTCTGTAGTGTCGCGGCCATTCTTGCAGGCGTCCCTATACGGCTGCACACGTTCACTGGGCAGCCTTGGGTGGGATTGAGCGGCGTGAAGCGCTGGCTTTCTAAGTCCAGTGATTGGCTTATTGCCAAACTGAACACTTATTGCTATGCCGATAGCCCTAGTCAGCGGAGTTTTGTGGTTGAGAGTGGTGTCGCGAGCGACACAGCGATTGGTGTGATTGGGTATGGCTCGCTTGCTGGGATCGACTTACATCGTTTTGATCCCGAACGTTTCTCCGACAAAGAGCGCATTGCTTTACGGTATGAGTTGGGTATATCTGATGGGGCGCCAGTGCTTCTTTTTGTTGGGCGCCTCACTCTCGATAAAGGTATTACCGAGCTACTGGCTGCTTATGATGAGCTGATAAACCGAAATGTTTTCGCTACTTTAGTCGTGCTCGGTCCCTTGGAGGCTGATTGTGAGGCGTTTCTCGGCGCGTTGTCGGTGCAAGCACGTGCTCGGGTTAAGCTGATTGGCTTTTCGCCAGAGCCGGAGCGCTTTATGGCAATTTCCAATTTTTTGGTATTGCCAAGCTATCGTGAGGGTTTTGGTACTGTGGTATTGGAGGCCGCAGCAATGGGAATTCCGACTATCGGTACAGAGATCTATGGGCTTATCGATGCGGTAGAGCACGGCAATACCGGCCTGTTAGTACCTGTAAGAGACTCCCATGCACTAGCCGAGGCAATGGAGACGCTGTTGTGTAATTCTGAAATATGTAAAGCCATGGGCAAGGCAGCTCAGCGCCGGGCCCGTGAGCATTTTGCCTCCTCCCATATGAGTGATCTGCTTATTTCCCAATACGAGCGATGGCTTGATATATTTAGTGCAAACATGGGCGTTAAGGGGTGAGTTTATCTATTTTAGTCACCGGTGCTTCAGGTTTTGTCGGAAGAGCTCTGGTTGGGCAGCTATCGCGCAATGAGTGCTTTCAGGTGCGCGCTGCATCTCGGCAGGTCGAGTTTTTGGGGGGGGCGGTAGAAAGTTTTAGAGCCCCCGAATTGGGGGCTGGCGGAGATTGGCGTGCTGCTTTGGAGGGAATACACACGGTGATTCATTGTGCCGCTCGCGTTCACGTGATTAAAGAGCGCTTGAGCGATCCGCTTGCTGAATTTCGTCGAGTAAATGTGGACGGCTCTCTGCGGCTGGCACGACAGGCAATTGAGGCTGGTGTTCGGCGTTTCATCTTTGTCAGTTCAATAAAAGTCAATGGCGAGCAGACGCTGCCGGGCCAAGTCTTTCGCGCTGATGATAAGTCGTTGACCTGTGACCCATACGGTGTCTCTAAGCGCGAGGCAGAAAACGGTCTGATGGCGATAGCTGCAACAACAGGGTTGGAAGTGGTCATTGTCCGACCGCCATTGATATATGGTCCGGGAGTCAAAGCCAATTTTCTCAGCATGTTGCGTTGCGTGAGCAAGGGCGTTCCGCTCCCGTTGGGTGCGATAGATAATTGTCGAAGTCTGGTGGCGCTGGACAATCTAACCGATCTGCTAGAACTTTGTATAACGCATCCCGCAGCTGCCGGGCAGCGCTTTCTCGTAAGTGATGGCGAGGATATTTCTACTACCGAGCTACTGCATCGTTTGGGCCAGGCTTTGGGACGCCCTGCTCGTCTGCTCCGAGTACCGCAGAGTTGGATAAAGTGTGGCGCATTGCTTATTGGTCGCCAAGATCTTAGCCGCCGAATCTGTTGTTCATTACAAGTAAATATAGATAAAACTCGGGAGGTACTCGGTTGGAGTCCACTAGTCTCGGTCAATCAAGCCTTGATTAAAACGGCGAAGCACTATTTGGAATGTCAGAGATTATGATTCTTGTGTTTCTTATTGCTCTGTTGTCGATATTGGCTTTTGCATTAACGGCAGTGCTGCTGCGGTATGCTCTGTCGCGTAATTTACTGGATGTGCCAAACGAGCGTAGCTCACATTTCATGCCAACACCGCGAGGCGGTGGGGTTGCAATTGTGGTGGTCTATATATTTGGGCTTTTTATTGCACGCAAGATCGGCTTGGACATTACTGATGAGATTTTTTGGGCCTTGGTTGGTGCGGGGGGGGCTATGGCATTACTGGGTTTTCTAGACGATCATGGGCATATTGCGGCCCGTTGGCGAATACTTGGACATTTTGCCGCTGCCATTTGGATCCTCTATTTGTTAGGGGGGGCTCCGGCAATACTTATTTTTGACAGCGAATGGCGGTTCGGGCAAGTTGGGTGTGTAGCTGCAACACTCTATCTGGTGTGGATGCTTAATCTCTATAACTTCATGGATGGCATCGACGGGATCGCTAGTTGTGAGGCAATCTGCGTATGCGTTTCTGCGGCGTTCTTGGGTTTTCTATCTGGGCAGCAAGGCAGTAGTTTGGTATTGTCATTACTGCTGGCTGCCGCTGTTTGTGGTTTTTTGTTTTGGAATTTCCCTCCGGCAAAAATATTTATGGGGGACGCTGGCAGTGGCTTTCTTGGGTTGGTACTAGGAGCTCTATCCCTAAAGGCTGGATGGGAAAATCCTAAACTGCTTTGGGTGTGGATGATTTTGCTCGGTGTTTTTATCGTTGATGCCACTTATACGCTGGTTCATCGCTCCCTTAGGGGGGAGCGTGTATATGAAGCTCATCGTAGTCATGCTTATCAATATGCTTCTCGCTGTTATCGTGGCCACTTGCCGGTCACTATGGCAGTCGTGGCGATCAATCTGTTTTGGCTCTTGCCAATAGCTGCGTTAGTTGCCACCGGCCTAATGGAGGGTTTTTGGGGGCTCTTGCTTGCCTATAGCCCTTTGGCTTGGCTCGCTCGGCGATTTCGCGCCGGCATGCCTGAGAGTGGCTGAGTTGGGTTGCTTAGGTTATTTATGAAAGAATTGCGTCAGTTTTTGATCGGGCTACCGAAGCGCCAGAAGCGTATATTACAGCTGTGTGTTGATGTATTTTTAATTTGGTTTGCTCTTTGGCTCTCTTTCGCGGTTCGTTTGGGCGATTGGTTGGCAGCAAATCCCTTTACTGGCCACGGTTGGTTATTTTTGATTGCTCCTGCTATTGCCTTGCCAATTTTTGTTCATCTCGGTATGTATCGGGCAGTCATGCGTTATGTCGGCAGTGATGCGCTCATTATTATTACGAAGGCCGTAACACTCTCTGCATTGGTGTTAGCGTTAGCGATCTATTGGTATACGGGGCCGACGGCAATCGTACCGAGGTCCATGGTTTTTAATTACTGGTGGCTAAGCCTGCTGTTGTTGGGTGGGTTACGCTTGGTTATGCGCCAGTTTTTTGTTGGGGACTGGTTTGAACCTTTTTCTATTCGGAGGGATAGCGCTGCAAAATTTTCTCGTGTTGCTATTTACGGTGCTGGTACGGCGGGTAATCAACTAGCGGCCGCTTTACGCTTTAGCCGAACCATGCGGGCGGTAGCGTTCTTGGATGACGATGAGGGGATTACAAATCGTGTAATTGCTGGTTTGCGAGTTTATACCCCCAAGCATATCCAACAGATGGTTGATGAGACGGAAGTAGACGGGGTATTGCTTGCAATGCCGTCGATTTCACGAGTGCGCCGACGTGAAATTCTCGAAGCGCTTGAGCCCTATGCATTGCATGTGCGTAGCGTACCGGGTCTTACCGATCTAGCTAACGGACGTGTTAAGGTCGAGGATATTCAAGAGGTAGATATTTCTGACCTGCTCGGGCGTGATGCCGTCCTACCAAATGCTGATCTTTTCGAACGCTGTATCCGTGGCCAGGTAGTCATGGTCACAGGCGCGGGAGGCTCCATCGGTTCCGAGCTGTGCCGTCAGATAATCGGTTCCAATCCCGATACACTGATCCTCTTTGAACACAGCGAATTCAATCTCTATAGCATCCACTCGGAGCTGGAGCGGCGTGTCCGCTCTTATAGCCTGCCTGTCCGCTTATTGCCGATCCTAGGCTCGATCCGCAACAGCGATCGCATGCTGGATGTGATGTGTACATGGAAAGTGGATACCGTCTACCATGCGGCTGCCTACAAACATGTCCCCCTTGTTGAGCACAACATTGCGGAGGGTATACTCAATAACGTTCTCGGTAGCCTGAATACCGCGCAGGCTGCTATACAGGCCGGAGTCGAGCATTTCGTTCTGATTTCAACTGATAAAGCTGTGCGTCCAACCAACGTGATGGGTAGCACTAAGCGCCTTGCAGAAATGGTGCTACAGGCGCTAAGTGGGGAGCCTGAGCCTCTTTTTCTGGGAGACGAGGCTCGTGTCAACCAAGTCAACAAGACTCGCTTCACCATGGTTCGCTTCGGTAATGTTCTGGGGTCGTCCGGCTCGGTGATTCCGCTGTTTCGTGAGCAAATCAAGCGAGGTGGGCCGGTCACAGTAACTCACCCCAATATCACCCGCTACTTCATGACGATCCCTGAGGCTGCCCAGTTGGTTATTCAGGCGGGATCGATGGGACGGGGTGGTGATGTGTTCGTTCTTGACATGGGGCAGCCCGTCAAGATTGCCGAACTGGCAGAAAAGATGATTCGTTTATCGGGGCTCAGTGTCCGTAACGAAGATGATCCCAGCGGAGATATCGCTATTGAGTTCACTGGGTTACGCCCAGGTGAGAAGCTCTATGAGGAGCTGCTTATTGGTGAGAATGTCAGCACGACCGATCATCCAATGATCATGCGTGCTAATGAGGAGCATCTGCCTTGGGGGGAGCTAAAGACTGTTATTGAGCGCCTGTTAGATGCTGTCGAAAGAGATGATTACAGGATGGTTCGTCAAATCCTACGCGAGACCGTCAATGGTTACTCTCCACAGGAGGAAATTGTTGACTGGATCCATCAGCAACGAGAAGTTGAGTCTGCGCTCCCGAATGACTAGCTTGGCTCGGCGGATTAAGGAATACCGCCCACACGTTAGCCACATGGAGATTTAAGTGATGATGCTCGTACGGGTTCTTTCCCTGCTGTTTGTATTTCTCGGCTTCGCTGGTTCTGCTATCGCTGTTGAGGCGCCAGCGAAGAATGAGCCATTGAAAGCCGCGGCTCAGCAGGTGGCCAAGAAAGTAGACATCAACAAAGCTGATGCCACTACCTTGCAGGACGCAATGGTTGGAGTCGGTGAGATGAAGGCCAAGGCCATAGTGGCTTACCGAGATGCCAATGGTGCTTTTTCTTCCGTGGACGATCTTCTGCAGGTAAAGGGGATCGGTGCAAAGACTCTGGAGGCTAACCGCGACAGACTCATTGTTGAATGAGCGTCGTGATCAAAAAGGGAGCCGGCTTATAGCCGGCTTTTTTGCGCCTGCGCTTTGTAGCGTAATGCGAGGCTGGTACGAATCGGGTGCATAAACGAAAAAGCCCCCGGCACATGCTGAGGGCTTTTGAATTTGGCTCCGCGACCTGGACTCGAACCAGGGACCCAATGATTAACAGTCATTTGCTCTACCGACTGAGCTATCGCGGAACAACGGTGCGTATCTTACTGATTAGAAAGGAGAAGTCAAGCACCTGGCTTGAGCTTCTCCTGTCTTGCTCAGAGCACTTGGGTGATGGCGTGGGTAACGCTGTCCAGGTTGCTGCCGTTCAGTGCCGCTACGCAGATGCGGCCGGTACTGACGGCGTAGATGCCGAACTCGTTCTTCAGGCGCTCGACCTGCTCGGCAGTAAGACCGGAGTAGGAGAACATGCCGCGCTGGCGAGCAACGAAGCTGAAGTCACGCTTGGCGCCTTGGGCGGCGAGTTGCTCGACCATGGCGAGGCGCATGCTGTGGATGCGGCTGCGCATCTCGGCAAGTTCGGCTTCCCACATGGCGCGCAGCTCATTGCTGTTCAGCACGCTGGCCACAACGGTGGCGCCGTGGGTCGGTGGGTTGGAGTAGTTGGTGCGGATGACGCGCTTGATCTGGGACAGGACGCGGCCGGCTTCTTCCTTCGAACCGGTGACGACGGACAGTGCACCAACGCGCTCGCCATACAGCGAGAACGATTTGGAGAAGGAGCTGGACACGAAGAACTGCAGCCCGGATTCAGCGAACAGGCGGACAGCGAAGGCGTCTTCGTCGATACCTGCACCAAAACCCTGGTAGGCGATGTCCAAGAACGGAACATGCTCGCGCTCGCGCAGGACTTCCAGTACCGCCTTCCAGTCATCCAGTTCCAGGTCGACGCCGGTCGGGTTGTGGCAGCAGGCGTGGAGGACCACGATGGAGCGTGCGGGCAGGGCTTTCAGGTCTTCCAGCAGGCCAGCGCGGTTTACGCCATGGGTGGCGGCATCGTAGTAGCGGTAGTTCTGGACCGGGAAGCCGGCGGACTCGAACAGCGCGCGGTGGTTTTCCCAGCTCGGATCGCTGATGGCCACAACCGCATCGGGCAGCAGGCGCTTGAGGAAGTCTGCGCCGGTTTTCAGTGCGCCGGTGCCGCCTACAGCCTGGGTCGTGACGACACGGCCTTCAGCGAGCAGTTGGGAGTCAGCACCGAAGAGCAGCTTCTGCACGGCCTGATCGTAGGCGGCAATGCCTTCGATTGGCAGGTAGCCGCGGGGTGCATGGGCTTCGATGCGGGCTTTTTCGGCTTCGGCTACGGCGCGGAGCAGGGGGATACGGCCTTGCTCGTTGTAGTAGACGCCTACGCCGAGGTTCACCTTCGTGGGGCGGGTATCGGCGTTGAATGCTTCGTTAAGGCCCAGGATCGGGTCGCGTGGGGCCATTTCGACAGCAGAAAACAGACTCATGATGCGGCTGCTCGAGGAGAGGGAAGGGTAGGGGGCCTGAGCAACCCCGAGCGTCTGCATTGGGGTTGCGCAATCGGGCCGGTATTATAGCGGTCACGGTCGCCAGGGGCGACATCAAACGCCCGCTTTTCGCCAGTTTTGACGCCCTCTGCGCGAGGGGGTCACATCGCAAGTCCGAGGATCGCCATGTCAGACTTTCAGCTCGTCACGCGTTTCCATCCCGCCGGCGATCAGCCCGAGGCCATCCGTCAGATGGTGGAGGGCCTGGAGGCGGGCCTTTCGCATCAGACCCTGCTGGGCGTGACCGGCTCCGGCAAGACCTTCAGCATCGCCAATGTGATCGCCAAGGTGCAGCGGCCCACCTTGGTTCTGGCGCCCAACAAGACCTTGGCTGCCCAGTTGTATGGTGAGTTCAAGGCCTTTTTTCCGAACAATTCCGTCGAGTACTTCGTCTCGTATTACGACTATTACCAGCCGGAGGCCTACGTTCCGTCCTCGGACACTTACATCGAGAAGGATGCCTCGATCAACGACCACATCGAGCAGATGCGCCTCTCGGCAACCAAGGCGCTGCTGGAGCGTTCGGACGCGATCATCGTGGCCACCGTGTCCTCGATCTATGGCCTGGGTGATCCCGCGTCCTACCTGAAGATGGTCCTTCACCTGGACCGGGGCGATCGTATCGACCAGCGCGCGTTGCTTCGGCGCCTGGCGGATCTGCAGTACACCCGCAATGACATGGATTTCGCCCGAGCCTCCTTCCGGGTGCGTGGCGATGTGATCGACATCTTCCCCGCCGAATCCGATCTGGAGGCCATTCGCGTCGAGCTGTTCGACGACGAGGTCGAGAGCTTGTCGGCGTTCGACCCGCTCACCGGCGAGGTGATTCGCAAGCTGCCCCGCTTCACCTTCTACCCCAAGAGCCACTACGTCACGCCGCGCGAGACGCTGCTCGAGGCGGTAGAGAAGATCAAGGAAGAGCTCAAGGAGCGGTTGGAGCAGCTGCGTGGCGCCAACAAGCTGCTGGAGGCCCAGCGACTGGAGCAGCGCACCCGTTTCGACCTGGAGATGATTCTTGAACTGGGCTACTGCAACGGCATCGAGAACTACTCCCGCTATCTGTCCGGGCGCGATCCCGGGCAGGCGCCACCCACCCTGTATGACTACCTCCCGCCGAATGCCCTACTGGTGATTGACGAATCTCATGTCACCGTCCCGCAGATCGGCGCCATGTACAAAGGTGACCGTTCCCGCAAGGAAACCCTGGTGGAGTACGGCTTCCGCTTGCCGTCCGCCCTGGACAACCGTCCGATGCGCTTCGATGAATGGGAGTTGATGGCGCCGCAGACCATCTTCGTCTCGGCCACGCCCGGTCCCTACGAGGGGGAGCATGCCGGGCGCGTGGTCGAACAGGTGGTCCGGCCCACCGGCCTGGTGGACCCTGAGATCGAGGTGCGTCCGGCCGTCACCCAGGTGGACGATCTGCTTTCGGAGATCCGCAAGCGCGTCGCGCTGGAGCAGCGCGTGCTGGTCACCACACTGACCAAGCGGATGGCGGAGGACCTCACCGACTACCTGGGGGACCACGACGTTCGTGTGCGCTACCTGCACTCCGACATCGACACCGTCGAACGGGTCGAGATCATTCGCGACTTGCGCACCGGTGCCTTCGATGTCCTGGTGGGGATCAACCTGCTGCGTGAGGGGCTGGACATGCCCGAGGTTTCGCTGGTGGCCATCCTCGATGCCGACAAGGAAGGCTTCCTGCGTTCGGAGCGTTCATTGATCCAGACCATCGGTCGCGCCGCGCGGAACCTGCACGGGCGGGCGATTCTCTATGCCGACAACGTGACGGGATCGATGCAGCGTGCAATCGACGAGACCGAGCGTCGCCGCGCCAAGCAAATCGCCTTCAATGAAGCCAACGGCATCGTGCCCAGGGGTGTCCAGAAGGACATCAAGGACATCCTCGAAGGCGCGACCGTACCCGGAGCGCGCAGCAACAAGCGCAAGGCCCAGGCCAAGGCAGCCGAAGAGAGTGCGCGTTATGAGGCCGAGTTGCGCTCGCCCAGCGAGATCAACAAGCGCATCCGGCAGATGGAGGAGAGGATGTTCCAGCTCGCCCGCGATCTGGAATTCGAAGCCGCCGCGCAACTGCGGGACGAAATCCAGAAGCTGCGCGACCTGTTGTTGAAGGTCTGATACCCCGTATCAGTGGGCCGCAGCGCCGGCCCCACTGCCACCGGCCGGCAGACTGCGTGTCAGCAGTACGGCAATCATGCTGACCCCGAGTGCGATACCGATGAAATGGAAGGCATCGTTGTACGCCATGATTGCTGCCTGCTGGTGGGCAATCTCACTCAACTTGCCCAGCGCAGCCTGATCACTGCCGAGTGTCTCTGAAAGCAGGGCCAGGCGCTCTGCGACCTGGGGATTGCTGGGCACCAGTGATTCACGCAGGTAGTCGAAGTAGACCTTGGCGCGGCTGTCCAGCAGAGTGGCCAGCAGGGCGATGCCGATGGCGCCGCCCAGGTTGCGCAGGATGTTGAACAGGCTGGAAGCAGAGCCCGCGTCCTGGGGCAGGATGTACGCCGTGGCAATCAGTGAGATGGTCACCATGACCAGAGGTTGGCCCAGGGCACGGACGATCTGTATCTGGTGGAACTGAGGGCCGGCGAAGTCCGGATTGAGGACACCCGAGGCGAAGCTGGCCACACCGAACAGTCCAAACCCGATTGCGCACAGCAGCTTCGGCGAAATGAGCTTCATAAGTTTGGGCACCAGTGGGATCAGGAACAGCTGGGGCACGCCCATCCACATGATCACTTCGCCGATTTGCAGCGCGTTATAGCCCTGGATCTGCGCCAGGTAGAGCGGTAGCACATAGATGGACCCGTAGAGCCCCACGCCCAGCCCCAGGCTGGAGATGCTGCTCAGCCCGAAGTTGCGGTTGGCCAGGATGCCCAGGTTGATTAGCGGGTTGGGTCTCGAGAGCTGGAGGATCACGAACAGGACCAGGCTCACCAGGGCGATGCTGCCCAGCCCGACGATCAGGCTCGACTCTAGCCAGTCCTTGCGGTGTCCTTCCTCTAGGAACACCTGTAGGCAGCCCAGCCCCAGGCCGAGGGTGACGATGCCGGCATAGTCCGTGCGCTTGAGCAGTTCCCAGTGGGACGCCTTTTTCTCCAGGCCGTACATCAGGCCTGCAATCATCAGCAGGCCCGGGGGCACGTTGATGTAGAAGATGTATTCCCAGCCGAAATTCTCGGTGAGCCAGCCACCCAGTGTCGGGCCGATGGAAGGCGCGAAGGTGGCGGTGATAGCGAACAGCGCCATGCCCTTGGCGCGGTGGTGCTCCGGCAGCTTGATCAGTGTGAGCGTGAAGGCCAGCGGGATCAGTGCCCCGCCGGTGAAACCCTGCATGGCGCGGAAGACGATCATGCTCTCCAGGTTCCAGGCCAATGAGCAGAGCAGCGATGAGGCGAGGAAGCCCAGGGAAACCCATACGGCCAGCCGGCGTGCCGAAAGCAACTGCACCAGCCAGGCGGTGAGGGGAATCATGATGATCTCGGCCACCAGATAGGAGGTGGAGATCCACGAGCCTTCTTCCAGAGTGGCTGACAGAGCGCCCTGGATGTCCTTGAGCGATGAGTTGGTGATCTGGATGTCCAGCACCGCCATGAAGGCGCCGAGCATGGCGCTCATCACGGCGATCCAGTCCCGTCGACTGGGCTCGCCGGTAGGGCGCAGCAGCGCGTCAGCGGCCACAGTCATTGATCCTGCTGAATGGAAACCTTCGCCAGCACCGACATGCCGGGGCGGATGCGGCCTTTCAGGAAGCTTTCGTGGTCGAAGGTGATCTTCACCGGGATGCGCTGCACCACCTTGGTGAAGTTGCCGGTGGCATTGTCCGGTGGCAGCAGGCTGAACTGCGCGCCGGAGGCGGCGAACAGGCTATCCACGCGGCCTTCGATCGGGGTGCCGGGGAAGCTGTCGAACACCAACTCAACCTTCTGGCCCGGCTGCATGTGCTCGATCTGGGTTTCCTTGAAGTTGGCCTGCACCCAGATGTCCTGGTCCGGCACCAGAGACATCAGATGGGCGCCTACCTGGACATACTGGCCATTGCGTGCTGCGCGCTGGCCGACGAAGCCGTCGATGGGGGCGCGAATCTCGGTGCGCGCCAGGTTCAGTTCAGCCTGGGCAATGTCTGCCCGGGCGGTGGCGATCTGTGCCTCCAGGCGCTTGATGTCGGCACGCAGCGCATCGGTCTGCACCCGCTGGGCCTTGAGGTCGGCTTCGGCCTTGGCCAGTTGCGAACGGGCCACGCGGGAGTCAGCCGAAAGGGTGGTGACGCGCTCTTCCGACACGTAGCCGGGCTTGCGCAGGGTCTGTGCGCGGGACAGGTCGATCTGGGTACGGCCCAGTGTGGCCTGGCTCGCGGAGACATCCGCTTCGCTGGCGGCGATCAGGCTGGACTGCTGGGTAAGTTTGCTCTGGGCCTGTGCCAGCTCGGCCTCGCGGGTGGCCAGGGTGGCCTGGGCGCGCTCGAGGGCGACGCGGAAGTCCGCCGACTCCAGGCGCACCAGCAGGTCTCCCTTCTTCACGGCCTGGTTGTCTCCCACCAGCACCTCTTCTATACGCGCACCGAGCTGACTCGAGACCCGGGTGATTTCGCCCTGGACATAGGCGTTATCGGTGCTCTCCAGGAAGCGCCCGATCAGCAACCAATGCGCGAAGAAACCACCAACCACCAGCACCAACAGCGTCAGGAAGATGAACAGGCGGCGTTTCAGTGGGGCAGGCATAGGCAGGCTCGAATCTGTGACCAAAGACGCGGGAATCTAGCACTGTTCCAGTCAGGCAAGTAGCCAGTACACTTCGTAAACTTTGTTGCTTATGGGGAACAATAATGGGGCTGGATGATGCGCTGATCTTTACTCGCGTTGTGGAACTGCACAGCTTTACCCAGGCAGCCCATAGCTTGGGCATGCAGAAGTCCACGGTGAGCCGGCGCATCGCGTTGTTGGAGGAGCGGCTGGGCGTGCGCCTGCTCAACCGCACCACCCGCAAATTGCGGCTCACGGAAGTGGGGCAGGCCTATTACGACCGATGCCGGCAGATCATGCTCGACTTCGCCGAGGCTGAGCAGGCGGTCATGCAGTTGCAGCAGGCACCGTCCGGATTGTTGCGTATCACGGCCCCCATCGAGTTCGGCCAGATGTTCCTGGGCCGGGTGCTGGGGCAGTTCATGAGCCAGTACCCGCAGATCACCGCCCAGGTGGAGCTGACCTCCCGGGAAGTGGACCCGCTGGAGGAGGGGGTGGACATCGCCATCCTGGTGGGCCAGCCGCAGGACTCGAGCCTGATCGCTCGCAAGCTGTTCGAGGCCGGACGGCGTCTTTGCGCCAGCCCGGCCTACCTGGCGGCTCATGGCGTGCCGCGTACGGCCGAAGACCTGGCCCTGCACCGCGCCGTTTTGTTGCCCATCGACTCCCAGCGCTACTGGCCGCTGCTGGAGGCCTCCGTGCCCTGCCAGCGGGTGCTGCACTGCAACAACATCACCTTTGCCCGCGAGGCGGTGCTGTGGGGCGCGGGCATTGCCTCGTTACCGCTGATGATTACCGAGCAGGCGGTGCGCCGTGGGGAGCTGGTCGAGCTGCTGCCTGGAGTTCCGCTGCCCAGCGGCGAGATCTACGCCGTCTACCCGTCACGGCGATTCCAGGCGATGAAGGTCAAGGCCTTCCTGGATTTCCTCATGGCCCGGCTGGCCATGGAGGAGGAGGCCGCGTGGCTGGAGCCCGCTGGCTCGCGCCTGCTAACATCGCGCCCTTGACCGTTCCTCTGTATCAGGACCCTCCATGACCACTGTCCGCACCCGCATCGCGCCGTCGCCCACCGGTGACCCGCACGTCGGTACCGCCTACATCGCCCTCTTCAATCTCTGCTTCGCCCGTCAGCACGGTGGCCAGTTCATCCTGCGCATCGAGGATACGGACCAGTTGCGCTCCACCCGCGAGTCCGAGCAGCAGATATTCGACGCCTTGCGCTGGCTGGGCATCGAGTGGGACGAGGGCCCGGATGTGGGCGGCCCGCATGGTCCCTACCGCCAGAGCGAGCGCGGCGAGATCTACAAGAAGTACGCCCAGGAGCTGGTGGACAAGGACCATGCCTTCCCCTGCTTCTGCACCGCCGAGCGCCTGGACAAGCTGCGTGCCGAGCAGACCGAGCGCAAGGAAACCCCGCGCTATGACGGCCACTGCATGCACCTTCCCCGCGAGGAGTCGGCCAAGCGCATCGCAGCGGGCGAGCCCCATGTCATCCGCATGAAGATGCCCACCGAGGGCGTCTGCGTGGTTCCGGACATGCTCCGCGGCGACGTCGAGATCCCGTGGGACCGCATGGACATGCAGGTGCTGATGAAGACCGATGGCCTGCCCACCTACTTCCTGGCCAACGTGGTCGATGACCACCTGATGGGCATCACCCATGTGCTCCGTGGCGAGGAGTGGCTGCCATCGGCGCCCAAGCTCATCAAGCTCTACGAGTATTTCGGCTGGGAGCAGCCCACGCTCTGCTACATGCCGCTGCTGCGCAACCCGGACAAGAGCAAGCTCTCCAAGCGCAAGAACCCGACCTCCATCACCTTCTACGAGCGCATGGGCTACCTGCCCGAGGCGATGCTCAACTACCTCGGCCGCATGGGCTGGTCGATGCCGGACGAGCGCGAGAAGTTCTCCCTGACGGAGATGATCGAGCACTTCGATCTGTCGCGCGTGTCCCTGGGCGGCCCGATCTTCGACCTGGAGAAGCTCTCCTGGCTCAACGGCCAGTGGATACGCGAGCTGCCGGTGGAGCGCTTCGCGGCTGAGGTGCAGAAGTGGGCACTGAATCCCGACTACCTGATGAAGATCGCCCCCCACGTACAGGGCCGGGTCGAGACCTTCAGCCAGATCGCTCCGCTGGCCGGCTTCTTCTTCGCCGGTGCTCTGCCTCTGGATGCATCGCTGTTCGAGCACAAGAAGCTCTCGTCCGACCAGGTTCGCCAGGTCCTGCAGTTGGTGCTGTGGAAGCTGGAGTCGCTGCGCCAGTGGGAGAAGGACCGCATCACCGGCTGCATCCAGGCCGTGGCCGAGCACCTCGGGTTGAAGCTGCGGGATGTCATGCTGCTGATGTTCCCGGCCATCACCGGGCAATCCAGCTCGGTCTCGGTGCTGGATGCCATGGAGATCCTCGGTGCCGATCTCACCCGTTTCCGTCTGCGCCAGGCACTCGAGCTGCTTGGGGGCACGTCGAAGAAGGAAACCAAGGAGTGGGAGAAGATCCGCGACGCCATTCCTGGTTGAGTGATCGAGTACCGAAGAGGCCCGCCTGATGCGGGCCTTTTCGTATGTGTGGGCAGGGCGGTGGCTTCTGTTTTGCCGCGCGGCAATGGCAGAGACGGGTAAGTGTTTGTTCTGCCGACGAAAAATTTTCGATTCCGATGAAAAAATTTGTTGACGACCTCCAGGGTCGCCCTTAATATGCGCCCCGTCTTCGCGACGAACTCAACGTAGCGAAGCGATCCAGCGGTACTTTGGGGCTATAGCTCAGCTGGGAGAGCGCTTGCATGGCATGCAAGAGGTCGACGGTTCGATCCCGTCTAGCTCCACCAATTTACCGGAATGTGAAGCGAACGCTTCATGTTCGCGAAGGTTAAGTCCCCTTCGTCTAGTGGCCTAGGACACCGCCCTTTCACGGCGGTAACAGGGGTTCGAGTCCCCTAGGGGACGCCACTTTCCAGCAGCGATTGCCATAAGGCAAATCGCGCACCGAAGCGGTTTTCGGGGCTATAGCTCAGCTGGGAGAGCGCTTGCATGGCATGCAAGAGGTCGACGGTTCGATCCCGTCTAGCTCCACCAAATCCGATGCGTACAGCATCAAATCCAAGGCCAGCACTAAGCTGGCCTTGCTTTTCGAAGGTTACTGTCCCCTTCGTCTAGTGGCCTAGGACACCGCCCTTTCACGGCGGTAACAGGGGTTCGAGTCCCCTAGGGGACGCCACTTTTCCCGCTCTGCGGGGTTTCAAGGGTCATTCCGTCATGGAGTGGCCCTTTTGTTTTTGGGCCTGAAAAAATTCCTCCTTTCCCTCGTGCCTTTGGCCGGCTGGCCCTTGGCGGCGGCCTGCGCGTGCTGGAAGATGGCAGCCCATTGGCGGCCGCCGTGACCGGGTGGGTGCTGTTCGCTTCCAAGGAACACGTCGGCCCGGTGTCGGTCGACATCTGGAGTGGCCGGCCCGGTGGGCCGTGGCATCTGCATTGAGGGGATAGAGGCAAATGAGTCTGACGATGGATGTGGTGTTGCGCAGGGCGCGCCCCGTCTTGCCGGTGCTGGTGATCGAAGACACCGCCCTGGCGCTGGACCTGGCCGGTGCGCTGAGTGCCGGTGGGGTCGAGGTGCTGGAGGTGACCTTGCGTACGCCGCGTGCGCTGGACGCGGTCGCGGCGATCCGCAAGGAGTTCCCGGAGCTGCTGGTGGGGGCGGGCACGCTGATCCACACCGAGCAGTTCCTGGAGGTTCGCGATGCCGGTGCGCATTTTGCCGTGAGCCCGGGCTGCACCGAGCGCCTGGCCGCCGCCGCCGAGGACTCCGGCCTGCCTTACCTGCCCGGCGTCATGACACCGTCCGAGGTGCTGCTGGCGCTGGAATACGGCTACCGCTCGCTGAAGCTGTTCCCCGCCAACGGCAATGCCAGCGTGAAGATGCTCAAGAGCCTGAAGGGACCCTTCACCGGCATCCGCTTCTGCCCCACCGGCGGCGTCACGCCGGACAACCTGCTGGGCTTCCTGCAACTGCCCAACGTCGCGTGCGTGGGCGGTACCTGGATCGCGCCGTCGAGTCTGATCCGCGCTCGCGCCTGGGACCAGATCACCCAGCTGGCGCGGGAGGCCCGGGAGCTGGTGCACAAGGCGGAGCACGGCTGATGAACTGGGACCGACCTGATCCATTCGTGATCGACCTGATCGTGGCGGCTGATGACATCGATGGCCTTGGTCATGCCAACAACGCTGTCTACGTCAGTTGGCTGGAGCGCTGTGCCTGGCGCCACTCCCAAAGCCTGGGCCTGGACCTTGCCGAATACCGTCGCCTCGACCGCGCCATGGCGGTGGTGCGCCACGAGATCGACTACCTGGCCGCCGCCTATGAAGGGCAGGCGCTGCAGATGGGCACCTGGATCGTCGAGTCGGACCAGCGCCTGAAGATGGACCGCTGCTTCCAGCTGATCCGTCCTGAAGATGGCGCGACGCTCCTGCGAGCACGCACCACCTTCGTCTGCATCGAACTGTCCACCGGTCGGCCCAAGCGCATGCCCGTCGAGTTCGTCGAGGGTTACGGTCGGGCTCTGCTGCCGGCCGATTGAGCTCATTCCAGGGCGGGCGCCAGGTACAGCTCCGTCGGGCTTTGCATGATGCGCAAGCCACGATGCTCCCCCGGTTGCAGGAGGATCGATTGCGGCCGCCCCACCGGGCCGGCGCTGCAGTACCCCGAAGGTGCTTGCCGCAAGGCCAGCACCTGCTCGCCTGCCGGTATCTCCAGTACCACCGCTTGCCCCGGCACGAGCTGCGCCACGGCCTCATCCCGCAGGTAGAGGTTGATGTCGCAGGCGTTCGCGGCGTTTTCGTCCCGGCGGACTTCCAGTTCGGCCAGAGCGTCTGGCGCAGGCTGCAGCGTGGCCGCAAAGCCGTTGGCGGACGCGGTCAGGCAGCAGGCGAGGGCGAGGCAGGGGGCTTTCATACGGGGCTCACGGTTCTGGTCCTGCGGTTTGGACCACGGACGAGCGGCTTCGGCTCCCACCCATTCAAGGGTTCTAACCCTCAGGGCCGCCCATTACACTACGCGCCCCTCAACACTCCCCCCTTCAGTACCTATGCAAATCGCCTTGGCACCCATGGAAGGCCTGGTCGACGAAATCCTGCGTGACGTCCTCACCCGCGTGGGCGGCATCGATTGGTGCGTCACCGAGTTCATCCGCGTGTGCGACCGCTTGTTGCCCGCCACCACCTACCAGAAGCTGGCACCTGAGCTGGCCGACGGTGCACGCACCCGTGCAGGCACGCCCATGCGGGTGCAGTTCCTCGGCTCTGATCCGGTGTGCCTGGGCGAGAACGCCGCCTTTGCCTGCGAGCTCGGGGCGCCGGTCATCGACCTGAACTTCGGCTGCCCGGCCAAGACAGTGAACAAGTCCCGGGGTGGCGCCGTGCTGCTCAAGGAGCCCGAGTTGCTGCATGCCATCGTTTCCGAGGTGCGGCGCGCGGTACCGGCGGCCATTCCGGTGACGGCGAAGATGCGTCTGGGCTACGACAGCCCGGAAGTCGCCCTCGACTGTGTTCGCGCGCTTGCCGACGGCGGCGCCCAGCAGATCGTGGTCCACGCCCGTACCAAGGTGGAGGGTTACAAGCCACCTGCCCACTGGGAGTGGGTCGCGCGGGTGCAGGACGTGGTGCGCGTGCCGGTGTTCGCCAACGGCGAGGTGTGGACCCTGGACGACTGGCTCCGTTGCCGGGAGGTGAGCGGGGTGGAGGACATCATGCTCGGTCGCGGCCTGGTTTCGCGCCCCTCGCTGGCCCGGCAGATCGCGGCCGTGCGCGATGGTCGCGAGCCGGAGGAGATGAGCTGGGAGGCGTTCTTCCCGCTGCTGCAGGACTTCTGGCGCCAGGCCCGGCACAAGCTCGCGCCGCGCTACGCCCCCGGTCGCCTCAAGCAATGGGTGGGCATGCTGACCCGGACCTACCCCGAGGCGGTGGCGCTGTTCGCCGAGATCCGCCGGGAGCATGACTGCCTGCGCATCGACAGCCTGCTGGGCTGCGATCTGCTCGCAATTCAGCGGCCGCCCGAAACGTCCAGAATGGCGCCGGTGGTGTAGGACGCCTCGTCGCTGGCCAGCCACAGGATGGCCGCTGCAATTTCCTCCGCTTCGCCCCCGCGCTTCATTGGCACGGCGTGGCGCACCCGTTCGATCCGGTCGGGCTCGCCGCCGCTGGCATGGATGTCGGTGTGGATCACCCCCGGACGAACCGCGTTGACCCGGATGCCGTCGCCGGCCAGTTCCTTCGCCATGCCCAGGGTCATGGCATCGATGGCGCCCTTGGCAGCGGCATAGTCGATGTATTCATCGGGAGCGCCGATACGGGCTGCCACCGAGGACAGGTTGACAATGGCGCCACCGGTGCCGCCGTGCTGGGTCGACAGGCGGCGGATGGCCTGCTTCGCACAGAGGAAGCTGCCTATCACGTTGGCCCGCAGGACGCGCTCGAAGCGGGCTGCGTCCATCGCCTCCAGGCGCATCTGCCGCTCCAGCATGCCGGCGTTGTTCACCAGCACGTCCAGCTGGCCGAGCGCCTCGTCCAGGCGCTGGAACATCTGCTCGACCTGTTCTTCGACGCCCGCGTCGGCCTGGATTGCCAACGCCTCGCCACCCCCCGCGCGTATGGCATTGACCAGCGCCTCGGCCTCTTCGCGCCGCTCCCGGTAGTTGATACCCACGGCGTAGCCGCGTTGCGCGGCGAGACGTGCCGTGGCAGCACCGATGCCACGATTGGCTCCTGTGACGAGCATGACCTTGCACATGATTTACCCCCTTGAAAAGTATCGGCCTGTCCCTATCTAGGGTACTGCGGGATGCCGAAGTCGGGTCCCGCACCCGTAGAACCCTTGCTGATCTATTCAGGAGAACACTATGAGCACTGCATTTTCCCTGGCCCCCCTGTTCCGCCATTCCGTGGGTTTCGATCGCTTCAACGACCTGTTCGAGTCGGCCCTGCGCAACGAAGGGGGCAGCAGCTACCCGCCCTACAACGTCGAGAAGCATGGCGATGATCAGTACCGCATCGTGGTCGCGGCCGCCGGCTTCCAGGAAGACGACCTCGAACTGCAGGTCGAGCGTGGCGTGCTGACCGTCAGCGGTGGCAAGCGCGACAAGGGCGCCGAGAGCAGCGTGACCTACCTGCACCAGGGCATCGCCCAGCGCGCTTTCAAGCTGTCGTTCCGTCTGGCCGACCACATCGAGGTGAAGGGCGCATCGCTGCAGAACGGCCTGCTCAACATCGACCTGGTGCGTGTCGTGCCGGAAGAGGCCAAGCCCAAGCGCATTCCCATCGGTGGCAACGGCGGGCCGGCCATGCTGGAGCACTGATCGACTCCTGGCCGTGCGAAACAAGGGCGCCCGAGTGGCGCCCTTTTTCCTGTCCGGAAATCAGGCGTTGGCGGCCGTCGTTGGTTTGAGCAGCGTGCGGAAAGCGGAGAAGGGTAGGGGGCGGCTGAACAGGTAGCCCTGGTAGAGGTAGCAGCCTTGCTGCTCGAGGAATTCCAGTTGCTCGGGCTGCTCCACGCCTTCGGCCACCATGCCCAGGCCAAGGCTGCGCGCCATGGCGACGATGGCGCGGATGATCTCGGCGTCATTGGGGTCGTTGGTGGCGTCGCGGACGAAGGACTGGTCGATCTTCAGCACGTCCACCGGCAGGCGCTTGAGGTAGGTGAGGGACGAGTACCCGGTGCCGAAGTCGTCCATGGCGAAGCTCACGCCGAGCTTCTTCAACCGGCGCATCTTGCCGATGGTGTCGTCGATGTTCTGGATCACGATGCCTTCGGTGACTTCCAGCTTGAGAACGCGGCGGGGCAGGTGGCTGTCGGCCAGGCTTTTCTCGATGCGTTCGACGAAGTCATTCTGGCGGAACTGCCGGGGGCTGATGTTGACGCACAGGCTGAAGTCGCTCGGGTCAATCAGGCCATCGGCGATCAGTGTGGCGCAGTTGCGGCAGGCTTCTTCCAGTACCCAGTTGCCCACCTCCAGGATCTGTCCGCTTTCCTCCAGCACCTGAATGAACTGGCCTGGCGATTGCGGGCCCAGGGTCGGGTGTACCCAGCGCAACAGGGCTTCGGCACCGACGATGCAGTTGCTGCGGGCATCCACCTGGGGTTGGTAGTGCAGTTCGAACTCGCTGCGGGCGAGCGCCAGGCGCAGGTCGTTCTCCAGGCGCAATCGCTCGCTGGCCGCTTCCTGCATGGTGGAGCGAAACAGTTGGATGGCATTGCGCCCCGAGTCCTTGGCCCGGTAAAGCGCAATATCGGCACGCTTGAGCAGGTCGGCCGGGGTCTGGCCGTGGTCCGGGATCAACGCAATACCGATGCTTGGCGTCACCTGCAGGTGGTGGCCGTCCAGCAGCATCGGCTCGGCCAGCAGTTTGCGCAGCTTGTCGGCGATAAGGCGGACCTGGCGCGTCACGTCCGAGCGCTTGCCCTCCAGGCCGCTGAGCAGCACCACGAACTCGTCACCGCCCAGGCGTGCCACGGTGTCTTCCAGGCGCACGCTGGCTTCGAGGCGCGCGGTGACCATCTTCAGCACGGCGTCGCCCACCGGGTGGCCGAGGGAGTCGTTGATGTGCTTGAAGTGATCCAGGTCGAGGAAGAGCAGGGCGCCGCGCAGGTCGTGTCGCTTGAGCAGGGCGATCTGCTGGGTGAGGCGGTCCATCAACAGGGCGCGGTTGGGCAGGTTGGTCAGCGGGTCGTGGTAGGCCAGGTGGTGGATCTGCGCTTGAGCGTCCTTCAGGGCGCTGATATCCCGCGCGGTGAGCAGCAGGCAGGCCTTGCCGTCCAGCTCGATGCGCTCCACCGACACTTCCACCGTCTTGGTGTGTCCGTCGCGGTGGCGACCGACCATTTCCAGGTGCAGCGCGCGGCCGTCGCGGTCCAGCACTTCCAGCAGCCGGCGGCGCTCGGCCGGGTCCGACCAGATCTGCATCTCGCCGGCGGTACGGCCGATCACCTCCTCCGCGCTGTAGCCGGTGAGGCGGCAGAAGCCTTCGTTGACCTCGATGTAGCGGCCGCTTTCCAGGTCGGTGATGGTGATGGCATCCGGCGAGCTGTGGAATGCTTTGGCGAATTTCTCCTGACTGGCCTTGAGCGCGGATTCCGCCTGCTTGCGCTCGGTCACGTCGCGGAAGGTGGTAGTGATGCACAGCTGCCGTTCGACGCGGATAAAGCGGCTGGAGACCACGCAGGTGATCGGTTTGCCGGAGCGCTTGAGGTAGTGGGCCTCGACATTGTCCAGGCTCTTTTCCCGCATCAATTGGGCGGAGAGTTGCTCGCGTTGCTCCAGGTCGGCCCAGAAATGGATCTCGGGGGCGCGACGGCCGACGATCTCTTCCGGTTTCCAGCCGAATACCTCGGTGAAGCTGGGGTTGATCTCGATGAAGGCGCCGTCGCGCAGGCGGGTGACGCAGATCGGGTCCGGGCTGGCCTGGAACAGGGTGGAGAACTTCTCCTCCGAGGCCGCCAGGCGCTGCTCGCGGCGCACGCGCTCGGTGATGTCCATGAGCGTGCCCGCCATGCGCAGCGGGGCCCCGTTGGCGTCGTAGTAGAGCTTGGCGGTGCTCTCCAGATAATGCACCTCACCATTGGCGAAGCGTGAGCGGTAGATCAGCTCATAGCGCGTCTGGCGGCCGTCCTGCAGGTCCTGATAGGCCTTGCGCATCGTGCGGCGGTCCTCGGCGGGAACGCTGGCGAAGAACAGGTGGAAGTCGCCGTCGAAGGGCTCCGGTGGCAGCCCGTGGAGGGCGGAGGCGCGCGCCGAGCCATGCAGCCGCCCGCTGGGGATGTGCCAATCCCAGGTGCCCAGGTCCGCTGACTCCAGGGCCAGGGCCAGGCGTTCCTGGCTGTCGCGCAGGGCGCGCTCCTGGGCGCGCACTGTGGTGATATCGCGCACGGTGAGGACCAGGCAGTCGCGCCCCTGCAATTGAATCTGGTCGCCGTAGATCAGGTTGGTGCTGGTGGTGCCGTCGCGGTGGCGGAGTTCCACTTCCACGCCCATCAGCCGGCCATTCTCGTCTTGGCTGAGCAGCATCTGCCGGCGTTGCTCGGGGTCGATCCACAAGCCCAGCTCTGCAGAGGTGCGCCCAATGGTCTCGGCGTTGGTCCAGCCGAACTGGCGGGCGAAGCTGGGGTTGGCCTCGATGAACAGTCCGCTCTCGCGCTCGGTGATGACGATGGCGTCCGGCGAGCTGTGGAAGGCCTTGGCGAACTTCTCCTCGCTGGTGCGCAGCGCGGCTTCGGCCTGCCGACGCTTCGTGGTGTCGAGGAAGGTGCTGATGAAGAAGGCATCGCCGTCCAGCTCCACGTACTGGGTGGACAGCACGCCGTCGAGCAGGCGGCCGGCGCGGGTGCGCATCTGCACTTCCTGCACCACGGGTTCGCTGGAGCCGGGGCCGATGCGATAGAGGTGCTCGCGCTGGCGGGTATCGACCCAAAGGTTCAGTTCCAGCGTGTTGCGCCCGATCACTTCGGAGGAGGGCCAGTCGAACAGTGTTTCGAAGTGCTGGTTGGCCTCGGTGATGCGGCCGTCCTTCACGCGCACCAGCATCACCACGTCCGGGCTGAGCTGGAACAGGGTGGAGAAGCGCCGTTGCGAGCTGGCCAGGGCTTCGTCACGTTCCTGCTGGGTGGTGACGTCACGGATCACGCCGATAACGTGGCGACGGCCATCGTCGTCCTGCTGCAGGCTGCCGCTGATCTCCAACCAGTGCAGGCTGCCGTCGGGCCAGCGAATACGGTGCCGGTAGGCGTGGGAAATGGGGCGGTTCTCCAGCACCAGCCTGAACAGGTCGATGATCCGGTCGCGGTCGTCCGCCGGGATCAGTTCCATGTAGTCGACCCGCTGCGCCAAAGGTACCCGGGGGTCGAAGCCGAACAATGCCTGGGCGCCCCGTGACCAGTTGACCCGGCCGCTGGCCAGGTCCCAGTCCCACGCCCCCAGTCGCGCGCCGTTGAGCGCGGCGATCAGGCGCGGGGCGTCCTGCCAGCTCTGTTCGAACTCGACCGGGTCCAGGGCGGGTATGAAGGGCAGCGGGGGGCTATCGGAAGATTGGGTCATGGCGCCTGGGTCTGTCAGGAGGGTACGAATTGGCGCGGTTGAGGCCTGGAACCGAGGCAGGCATGGGAAGGCCTTTTCTTATCGTTATGGCCTTCACGTTAGCCCCAGCCCCCCGGATCAGGCAAGCGGGGCGCGCTGCCCATCCAGCAGGACCATGAAAGCCCGGGCGGCGTTGGAGAGGGTGCGGTCGGTATGGAAGATATAGCCGAGCTGACGGCTCAGTTGGATGTCCTGCAGCGGCAGGCGCACCACCTGCTCGTCGAGCATGGTGCGCGGCAGCACGCTCCAGGCCAGGCCGATGGAAACCATCATCTTGATGGTCTCCAGGTAGTTGGTGCTCATGGCGATGTTCGGCGTCAGGCCTTCCGCCTCGAACAGGCGGCGGACGATGTGGTGGGTGAAGGTGTTGCCGCCGGGGAACACCGCCGGGTGCTTGGCGACGTCGGCGAGGAAGATGGTCTTGTCGCGGGCCAGCGGGTGTTCGGGGGCGGCGACGAAGTCGAGGGCGTCGTCCCACACCGGCACGGCCTGGACCGGGTCGGCGGTCTCCGGGGCCAGGGTGATCACCGCCAGCTCGGCGCGGCCGTGAAGGATCTCCTCATAGGCCACTTCGGAGTCGAGGAACTGGATGTCCAGCGCCACCTGCGGGTAGGCGCGGGTGAAGGCACGTAGCAGCGGCGGCAAACGATGCAGGCCGATGTGGTGGCTGGTGGCCAGGGTGAGCCGACCGCTGATGTCGCCGGACAGGTTGCTCAGTGCGCGGCGGGTATCGTCCAGCACGTTGAGGATCTGGTAGGCGCGGGGGAGGAGGGCGCGCCCGGCTTCCGTCAGCCCCACCTCGCGACCCAGGCGGTCGAACAGGCGGACGTTCAGTTGCTGCTCCAGTGAGGCGATGCGCTTGCTCACGGCCGGCTGGGTGAGGTGCAGGCGCTCACCGGCTTCGGAGAAGCTGCCGGTCTCGGCGATGGCGATAAAGGCATTGAGGCTGGCGAGGTCCATCGGTATCGGCTCCTGGCGGCGACGGCAGATGCATCGCGGGCGTATTCCGGTGCCTGTCGGCTTCCGGGTTTTGGATTCCTGTCAGGAATCCTTCGGATAAAAAATATGAATTTGAGTTATTCAATGCAAGCCCCTAGCATCCCCACACGAGCCAAGGGGCCTTTGCAGAGCCCCCGCATAGAAACACGCCGATGAGGAAAGTCCGATGGCTGGCAAGACGCTCTACGACAAGCTCTGGGAATTGCATGAGGTGAAGCGCCGCGACGATGGTTCGTCGCTCATCTACATCGACCGTCACATCCTCCACGAGGTGACCTCGCCCCAGGCCTTCGAGGGCCTGCGCCTGGCCGGTCGCAAGCCGTGGCGCATCGATGCCAACATCGCCACCCCGGACCACAACGTCCCCACCACCACCGCCGAGCGCAAGGGTGGCCTCGAGGCTATCGCCGACGAGGTGTCGCGCATCCAGGTCAAGACCCTGGACGAGAACTGCGATGACTTCGGCATCCTCGAATTCAAGATGAACGACGTGCGCCAGGGCATCGTCCACGTGGTCGGGCCGGAGCAGGGCGCCACCCTGCCGGGCATGACCGTGGTCTGCGGCGACTCCCACACCTCCACCCACGGTGCGTTCGGCGCTCTGGCCCACGGCATCGGCACCTCCGAGGTGGAGCATGTGCTCGCTACCCAGTGCCTGGTGGCCAAGAAGATGAAGAACATGCAGGTTCGCGTGGAGGGCCAGTTGCCCTTCGGCGTCACGGCCAAGGACATCGTCCTCGCCGTGATCGGCAAGATCGGCACCGCCGGTGGCAACGGCCATGCGCTGGAGTTCGCCGGCAGCGCGATCCGCGATCTCTCCATGGAGGGCCGCATGACCCTCTGCAACATGGCCATCGAAGCCGGTGCCCGCGTCGGCATGGTGGCGGTGGACGAGAAGACCGTTGCCTACGTCGAGGGTCGACCCTTCGCGCCGAAGGGCGCTGACTGGGACAAGGCCGTGGTCGCCTGGAAGGACCTGGTATCTGATGCCGACGCCCACTTCGACACCGTGGTCGAGCTGCGTGCCGAGGACATCAAGCCCCAGGTCAGTTGGGGCACCTCGCCGGAGATGGTCCTGGCCGTCGACCAGAACGTGCCGGACCCGGCCGTCGAAGCCGACCCGGTCAAGCGCGACTCCATTGTCCGCGCGCTCAAGTACATGGGCCTGAACGCCAACCAAGCGATCACCGACATCCGCCTGGATCGCGTGTTCATCGGTTCCTGCACCAACTCGCGGATCGAAGACCTGCGTGCCGCCGCCGCCGTCGCCAAGGGCCGCAAGGTCGCATCCACCGTCAAGCAGGCGCTGGTGGTGCCGGGCTCCGGCCTGGTCAAGGCCCAGGCCGAGCAGGAAGGGCTGGACAAGATCTTCATCGAGGCCGGCTTCGAATGGCGTGAGCCGGGCTGCTCCATGTGCCTGGCGATGAACCCGGACCGGCTGGAAAGTGGCGAGCATTGCGCCTCCACCTCCAACCGCAACTTCGAAGGGCGCCAGGGCGCGGGCGGCCGTACCCACCTGGTGAGCCCGGCCATGGCCGCCGCCGCTGCGGTGACCGGCCATTTCATCGACGTCCGTGAATTGATGCAGGCCTGAGGAGCAGAGTCATGAAAGCCTTTACCCAACACACCGGCCTGGTCTGCCCGCTCGATCGCGCCAACGTCGACACCGACCAGATCATCCCCAAGCAATTCCTCAAGTCGATCAAGCGCACCGGCTTCGGCCCCAACCTGTTCGACGAGTGGCGCTACCTGGACGTGGGCCAGCCCAACCAGGACAACTCCAAGCGCCCGGTGAACAAGGACTTCGTGCTCAACTTCCCGCGCTACCAGGGCGCCAGCGTGCTGCTGGCCCGCGAGAACTTCGGCTGCGGCTCCTCCCGCGAGCACGCCCCCTGGGCACTGGATGAGTACGGCTTCCGCGCGGTCATCGCGCCGAGCTTCGCCGACATCTTCTTCAACAACAGCTTCAAGAACGGCCTGCTGCCGATCGTGCTGAAAGATGAAGAGATGGATGAGCTGTTCGAGCAGTGCGAGGCCACCGAGGGCTACCAGCTGACCGTCGACCTGGCGGCCCAGACCGTGACCCGTCCGGATGGCAAGTCCTATGCCTTCGAGGTGGACGCCTTCCGCAAGCATTGCCTGCTGAACGGTCTCGACGACATCGGCCTGACCCTGCAGGACGCCGATGCCATTCGCACCTTCGAAGCCGGCTATCGCCAGCGCCAGCCCTGGTTGTTCCAGGGCTGATCAGCCAGAGGAGGCTCACCATGACCGCCAGCCAGCACGAGGATGTGGTCCAGCGCCAGTTCGGCAGCCAGGCCACCGCCTATCTGAACAGTGCCGTTCACGCCCAGGGCGAGGAGTTCGTCCTGCTGCGCGAGACGGTGGCGGCTGACGCCGGCGCCCGGGTGCTCGACCTGGGCTGTGGTGCCGGTCATGTGAGCTTCCAGGTCGCCGAGTTCTGCGACGAGGTGGTGGCCTACGACCTGTCCGCCCAGATGCTGGACGTGGTCGCCCGCACGGCCGCCGAGCGCGGGCTGGACAACATCCGCACCCAGCAGGGGGTTGCCGAGCGCCTGCCGTTCGATGACCAGGCGTTCGACTATGTCTTCAGCCGCTATTCCGCCCACCACTGGCGGGACGTCGGCCAGGCCCTGCGCGAGGTGCGTCGGGTCCTGCGCCCGGGCGGCGCGGCGTGCTTCATCGATGTGGTCGCCCCCGGCCTGCCGTTGCTGGATACCCACCTGCAGACGGTGGAAGTGCTGCGCGACACCAGCCATGTGCGCGATTATTCGCCCTCCGAATGGGCCCGGCTGGTCGGCGAGGCCGGGCTGGTACTGACCGCCTCCAAGCGGCAGCGCCTGCGCCTGGAGTTCGCCACCTGGATCGAGCGCATGCGCACGCCGGACGTATTCCGCGAGGCGATCCTGGCGTTGCAGCGCTCGGTGGGCGATGAGGTGCGCGACTATTTCGAGATTGCAGCGGACGGCTCCTTCAGCACCGATGTGCTGGTGCTCTGGGCCGAGCGCTGAACACTGAACACCCCGGCGCCGAGGCGCCGATAGATGAATGACGAGGAAAGCATGAGCAAGCAGATTCTGGTTCTCCCCGGTGACGGCATCGGCCCGGAGATCATGGCCGAGGCGGTCAAGGTGCTCGAAGTGGCCAACGACAAGTACCAACTGGGCTTCGAACTGGTGCACGACGTGATCGGCGGCGCCGCCATCGACAAGCACGGTGTGCCCCTGGCCGACGAGACCCTGGAGCGCGCCCGCAAGGCCGATGCCGTGCTGCTGGGCGCCGTGGGCGGCCCGAAATGGGACAAGATCGAGCGTGACATCCGCCCGGAGCGCGGCCTGCTGAAGATCCGCTCGCAACTGGGCCTTTTCGCCAACCTGCGTCCGGCCATCCTTTATCCGCAACTGGCTGAAGCGTCCAGCCTCAAGCCGGAAGTGGTCGCCGGGCTGGACATCCTCATCGTCCGCGAGCTGACCGGCGGCATCTATTTCGGCCAGCCCCGTGAGCAGCGCGTGCTGGAGAATGGCGAGCGCCAGGCCTATGACACCCTGCCGTACAGCGAGAGCGAGATCCGCCGCATCGCCCGTGTCGGCTTCGACATGGCCCGCGTGCGCGGCAAGAAGCTCTGCTCGGTGGACAAGGCCAACGTCCTCGCCTCCAGCCAGCTGTGGCGCGAGGTGGTGGAGGAAGTGGCCAAGGACTACCCGGACGTCGAGCTCAGCCACATGTACGTCGACAACGCTGCCATGCAACTGGTGCGGGCGCCGAAGCAGTTCGACGTGATGGTCACCGACAACATGTTCGGCGACATCCTTTCCGACGAGGCCTCCATGCTCACCGGCTCCATCGGCATGCTGCCGTCCGCCTCCCTGGACGCCAACAACAAGGGCATGTACGAACCCTGCCACGGCTCCGCACCGGACATCGCCGGCCAGGGCATCGCCAACCCGCTGGCGACCATCCTCTCGGTGTCGATGATGCTGCGCTACAGCTTCAACCAAGGCGCCGCCGCCGATGCCATCGAACAGGCCGTGAGCCGCGTGCTGGACCAGGGCCTGCGCACCGGTGACATCCACTCCCCGGGCACGACCAAGGTCGGTACCCAGGCCATGGGCGATGCAGTGGTCGAGGCCCTGCGTAATCTGTAATCTGTCGGGCCCGCTGCGCGGCAGCGGCCCACTTTTTTCCTGAAAGGTGCAGTTGTCATGAAGCGTGTAGGTCTGATCGGTTGGCGCGGCATGGTGGGTTCGGTGCTCATGCAGCGGATGCTTGAGGAGCGGGACTTCGACCTGATCGAGCCGGTGTTCTTCACCACCTCCAACGTCGGTGGGCAGGGCCCGGCGGTCGGCAAGGACATTGCCCCGCTGAAGGATGCCTACAGCATCGAAGAGCTGAAGACCCTCGACGTGATCCTGACCTGCCAGGGCGGCGACTACACCAACGAGGTCTTCCCCAAGCTGCGCGAAGCGGGTTGGAACGGCTACTGGATCGATGCGGCCTCCAGCCTGCGGATGCAGGATGACGCGGTCATCGTTCTCGACCCGGTGAACCGCAGGGTCATCGACCATTCCCTGGACGCCGGCACCAAGAACTACATCGGCGGCAACTGCACCGTCAGCCTGATGCTGATGGCATTGGGCGGCCTATTCGAAGCCGGCCTGGTGGAGTGGATGAGCGCCATGACCTACCAGGCGGCCTCGGGCGCCGGCGCGCAGAACATGCGTGAGCTGATCAAGCAGATGGGCGCCACCCACGCAGCTGTCGCCGATGACCTGGCCAACCCCGCCAGCGCCATCCTCGACATCGACCGCAAGGTCGCCGAGACCATGCGCGGCGAAGCCTTCCCCACTGAGAACTTCGGCGTACCGCTGGCCGGCAGCCTGATCCCCTGGATCGACAAGGAACTGCCCAACGGCCAGAGCCGCGAGGAATGGAAAGGCCAGGCCGAGACCAACAAGATCCTCGGGCGCTTCAAGAGCCCGATCCCGGTGGATGGCATCTGCGTGCGCATCGGTGCCATGCGCTGCCACAGCCAGGCGCTCACCATCAAGCTGAACAAGGACGTGCCGATCGCCGATATCGAAGGGCTGATCAGCCAGCACAACCCCTGGGTCAAGCTGGTGCCGAACCAGCGCGAGATCAGCATGCGTGAGCTGACGCCAACTGCCGTGACCGGCACTCTGTCGGTCCCCGTCGGCCGCCTGCGCAAGCTGAACATGGGGTCGCAGTACCTGGGGGCCTTCACCGTGGGCGACCAGTTGCTATGGGGCGCCGCTGAGCCGCTACGCCGTATGCTGCGCATCCTGCTGGAGCGTTGATCGAACCTGGCGCGGGCGGGGCTCGCCCGCGCCAATCGGTCCGATTGCCTGCATACGGGGTGACGGTTAAAGTGCCGCTCCCCGTTTCGCCATAGGCAATGACCATGAGCCCGTCCCTTGAAATCGCCGTGATCGGCGCCACCGGCACCGTCGGCGAAACCCTCGTCCAGCTCCTCGAGGAGCGCGAGTTCCCCGTATCCACCCTGCATCTTCTGGCCAGCATCGAGTCTGCTGGCGCCTCCGTGCCGTTTCGCGGCAAGAACCTGCGCGTGCGGGATGTCGCCGAATTCGATTTCGCCCGTGTCCGCCTGGCCTTCTTTGCCGCTGGAGAGGCCGTTACCCGCAGCTTTGCGTCGCGCGCGTTGCAGGCCGGATGCTCGGTGATCGACCTGTCCGGAGCGCTGGAGCAGGGCGTGGCCCTGGTCGCAGGGGCCAACGACTCGGCCCTGGCGCAGTTGCAGGCCCCGTTCGCGCTGATCAGCCCCAGCCCCTCTGCCGTCGCGCTTGCTAGTGTGCTCGCGCCGTTGGGGGAGGTCCTGACGCCTGAGCGCGTCTGTGTGACGGCGTGCCTCTCGGTATCCAGCCGGGGGCGCGAGGGCGTGAATGAACTGGCCCGCCAGACAGCCGAGTTGCTCAACGCGCGCCCCTTGGAGCCGCGCTTCTTCGATCGGCAAGTGGCCTTCAACATCCTCGCTCAGCCCGATGCGGTGGATGGTGAAGGGCATGCGCCGCTTGAGCGGCGTCTGGCACGGGAATTGAAAGAAGTTCTCGCTTCGCCCGGGCTGGATATCGCGGCGACCTGCATTCTGGCGCCGGTGTTCTTTGGCGACAGCCTGAGTGTCAGCATCCAGTCCGCTAGGGACGTTGACCTTGATGCCGTTAACGCTGCACTTGAAGGTGCCGATGTACTGGAGTGCGTCGAGTTGGGCGACTACCCCACGGCAGTAGGTGACGCTGTTGGGCAGGATGTGATCTACGTCGGCCGCGTTAGAAAGGGCCTGGAAGACCCGCGTCAACTCAATTTGTGGATTGCGTCAGATAATGTGCGAAAAGGCGCTGCGCTCAATGCCATACAGTCTGGCGAGTTGTTGATAAAACACTATCTGTAAAAGATACTTACCTGAAAATTTGAAGTACTTTTCTAGCTTGACAATACTGATCTGGTTGATCGCTGGCGGGGAAGCGCCAAGCGCGCGTTGTGGCGGCGATCAATTACCCTCTCGTTCGAGCGAGAAGAAAAGATAAAACAAGGGATTACGCTATGGTTCGGGTTCGCAAACTGGTACTGGCAATTGCGGCAGCTTCGGCTCTGTCTTCCGGCATGGCACATGCCCTCGGACTGGGTGAAGTCACTCTCAAGTCTGCATTGAACCAGCCGCTGGATGCTGAGATCGAGTTGCTCGACGTCCGCGATCTGTCGTCCAGCGAAGTCGTTCCCAGCCTCGCCTCCGCCGAAGAGTTCGGCAAGGCTGGCGTTGATCGCCAGTACTTCCTCACTGACCTCAAGTTCACGCCTGTACTCAAGCCCAACGGTAAGAGTGTGGTGCGCGTGACTTCCAGCAAGCCGGTGCGCGAGCCTTATCTCAACTTCCTGGTGGAAGTGCTATGGCCCAATGGGCGTCTGCTGCGTGAGTACACCCTGCTGCTCGATCCGCCGGCCTACTCGCCTGAAACCGCCGCTGTTGCACCTGCGCTGGCCGCCACCGCGCCGGCTCAGAAGGCTCGCCCGACAGCTTCGCGAGCCTCTGCTTCTGCTACACAGGCCCCGTCTTCAGCGCCGGCTGCTGCCAGCAGCAAGGTTGCGGGGGGCGGTGACTACCGAACCACCAGCAAGGACACCCTGTGGGACATCGCCCAGCGCAATCGCGCCAGTGGCAGCGTCCACCAGGCCATGCTGGCCATCCAGGACCTGAACCCCGACGCCTTCGTCGGCGGCAACATCAACCGTCTGAAGAGTGGCCAGGTCCTGCGCATGCCGACCGAGCAGCAGATCGCCAGCCGTTCCCAGTCCGAGGCAATTGCCCAGGTCGCCGCCCAGAATGCTGCCTGGCGCAGCGGCGGTGCCGTAGCCGATACCGCTGGTCAGCGCCAGCTGGATGCTACCAAGCGCTCGACCGCAGGCGCCGCTCCGGCCAAGGTCGAGAGCAAGGACAGTCTGCGTCTGGTATCCGCCGAGAGCGGCAAGGCAACTGTTGGCAGCGATAAAGGTGCCGCCAACGGTAACGCCAAGGCCCTGGCCGAGAAACTGGCGGTTACCCAGGAAAGCCTGGACACCACCCGCCGCGAGAACGAAGAACTGAAGAGCCGGATGACGGATCTGCAAAGCCAGCTCGATAAGCTGCAGCGCCTGATCCAGCTCAAGGACGACCAGCTCGCCAAGATGCAGGGCGACCTGTCCAAGAAGCCCGAGGCCGCCGCTCCGGCAGCGCCTGCTCCCGCGCCGGCCCCCGCTGCCGAACAGCCTGCACCTGCGCCGCAGCCCCAGGCGCCCGCCGAGGCGGGCGCCCCGGCGACTCCGCCGGCCGGCGCCGCGCCGGACTACAACTACAATCAGGAGCCGGCCGCACCCGATGCGGCCAGCCAGACCCAGAACGAGCAGCCGGCCACAGAGCCGGCTGAAGCCGTTGAGAAGCCCGCTGCCCAGCCGGCCCCGGCCCCGACTCCTGCGCCGGTTCCCCCGGTCGAGGCCGAGCAGCCGAGCTTCCTCGACGAGCTGATGGGCAACACCATGCTGCTGGGGATCATTGGCGGTAGTGCGCTGCTGGTGCTGCTGGTGGTGCTGATGATCCTTTCCCGCCGCAACGCCATGAAGGAGGCCGAGCTGCAGAACAGCTTGGCTGGCCAGGATGGCGAAGCCAGCGCAGACAGTGACCTCGACCTGCAGGACAATGCGTTCTCCGGCTTTGATGTCGAGCCCGCTGCGGCGCCTGCCGTCGCGACTCAGTCTGCCGCTGAAGAGCGCGTCACCGCCCAAACCGGAGATGCCCTCAGCGAGGCCGACATCTATATCGCCTACGGTCGCTTCAACCAGGCTGCCGAGCTGCTGCAGAACGCCATCAACGACGAGCCTCAGCGCGCAGATCTGCGCCTGAAGCTGATGGAGGTCTACGCCGAACTGGGTGATCGTGACGGTTTCGCACGCCAGGAAGGCGAGCTGCGTGAGATCGGTGGCGCCCAGGCCGACGTGGATCTGCTCAAGTCCCGCTACCCGGCCATGGCTGCCGTGGCAGCCGCTGGTGCGGGTTTCGCCGCTGCCTCTGCTGCAGATGATCTGGACAGCTTCAGCCTCGACGATCTGACCTTGGACGAACCGGCTGCACCGGCCCAGAAGCCGCAGGACCTGGATGATGCCTTCGACCTGAGTCTCGACGACGAGCTGGATGCGGCGCCTGCAGCCCGTTCTTCTGCCGAAGAGTCCCTGCCCAGCCTCGACGACCTGGACCTGGATGCCGACCTGAGCCTCGACCTGCCGGCCTCCAGCCCAGCCGCTGCCGATGATGACCTTGGCTTTGACCTGGACCTCGACAGCAAGCCGCTGGCTGATGACAACCTCGCCCTGGGGGACGACCTGGCTGATTTCAGCCTGGACCTGGACGAAGACGCCAAGCCCTCCGCTGTCACGGAAGACGACTTCCTGCTGAGCTTGGACGATGACCTGCCGGCCACTGCCGAGCCCACCAAGCTTGAAACCAGTGACTTCGACCTGCCTTCCGACTTCGACCTGTCCATGCCTGAAGATTCGGCACACGCCGAGCCGCAGACGGACAGCTTCGCCGCCAAGCTGGATGAAGTCACCGCCGAACTGGATCAGCTCGCCGAGAGCCTCGACCAGCCGGCTGAGGAGGCTCCCATCCCGGCACCGGCCCCTGAAGTCGCAGCGCCTGCTGCGGAACTGGAAGGGGATGATGACTTCGATTTCCTTTCGGGAACCGACGAAACCTCCACCAAGCTCGACCTGGCGCGTGCCTACATCGACATGGGCGACACCGAAGGTGCTCGCGACATCCTCGACGAGGTATTGACCGAAGGCAGCGAAACCCAGCAACAGGAAGCGCGCGACCTGATCGCCCGTATCAGTTGATCCATGACACAAGCAGTACCCGCAACGGCAGCCGAAAAGGCTGCCGTTGGCATTTCCAGAATCGCCCTTGGCGTTGAGTACAAGGGTTCCCGCTACCGTGGCTTCCAGCGTCAGATCGCCGGGGTGCCGTCCATCCAGGAATCCCTGGAAAAGGCGCTGACCAAGGTGGCTGGCGGGCATCCCATCACCCTGAGTTGCGCAGGCCGGACCGATGCGCTGGTTCACGCCAGCGGACAGGTCGTGCATTTCGATGCGCCGGTCCCGCGCTCCATGCATGCCTGGACCATGGGCGCGAACATGAATCTCCCCGGCGATATCAGTGTCACCTGGGCCCAGGCCATGCCCGCGCATTTCGATGCGCGCTTCAGCGCCATGGCGCGGCGCTATCGCTACGTCATCTACAGTGACCCGATCCGCCCGGCCCACATGGCCGAAGAGGTGACCTGGAACCATCGCCCGCTTGACGTCGAGCGTATGCGCGAGGCGGCTGCCTACCTGGTGGGCACCCACGACTTCACCTCGTTCCGTGCCAAACAGTGTCAGGCCAAGTCGCCGGTGAAGACGGTCCATCACCTGCAGATCCATGAGCATGGCCGTTTCATCGTGCTGGACGTTCGGGCCAATGCCTTCCTCCATCACATGGTGCGCAACTTCGCCGGCGTGCTCATGGCCATCGGTGCTGGGGAGCGTTCGCCGGCGTGGGCACAGGAAATCCTCGAGAGCCGCTGCCGGCGTACCGGCGGTGTCACCGCGCACCCCTATGGGCTCTACCTGGTAGAGGTGGAATACCCGGAGGAGTTCGAGCTTCCCAAGCGTTACCTGGGGCCGCATTTCCTTTCCTGGATGCCGGAAGACGCAAGCTGACGCTGTAGCAGACCTTTGCTACCATCCAGCAACTTTTTGCCCAGCAGGTGTCTGCACGTTGTCTACCGTTCGCGTCAAAATCTGTGGCATCACCCGTGTCGAGGACGCCCTGGCGGCTGTCGCCGCGGGTGCCGATGCCATCGGGCTGGTGTTCTATGCACCCAGCCCCCGAGCCGTGACCGCAGAGCAGGCAAGGGTGATCATCTCCGCTCTGCCGCCCTTCGTGACGACGGTCGGATTGTTCGTCGACATGCCGGGGGAAGAGCTGGACAGCGTGCTGGCGACGGTACCCCTCGACCTGCTGCAGTTCCATGGCGACGAATCGCCGGATGTGTGCCGGCGCCATGGGCGCCCCTATCTCAAGGCCCTGCGTATCCGTCCCGGTGATGATGTCCCGGCGCTGATCGAACGTTACTCGGATGCATCCGGCGTTCTGCTGGACACCCACGTGCCCGGCACGCCTGGCGGCACAGGCGAGGCCTTCGACTGGAGCCTGGTGCCCAGTGCGCCGTCCCGCCCGGTGGTGCTCGCCGGTGGCCTGACTCCCGGCAACGTCGCTGAGGCCATCCGCCGTGTGCGCCCTTATGCCGTCGATGTCAGTGGTGGGGTCGAAGCGGCCAAGGGCATCAAGGACCCAGTACTGATCCGGGCCTTCATCGATGCCGTGCGCACTGCCGCATGATCGTCTTTCCCCTCACCGTGTCGAGCGGAGGCGTTCGACTGGATGTGACGACGGCGAGCGGGCTGCCGTCCATAACCCAGTTGTCCGCTCGGACGCTCCCCGGGAGCGCCGCGAGCCGGGCCGAAACCAGGTGCTGCTGGCACGTTTCATTGGCGTGGACGGCAGCGGTCGGGGCGAACCCGGCCATGAATTTGATTTCGCTCAGGAACAGGCGCAGCGCTTCGAGCCGCTAGCGTGTGTTCGGGCCTGAAGCTATGGAGAACGAGAGCATGAGCAACTGGCTGGTAGACAAGCTGATCCCTTCGATCATGCGTTCCGAAGTTAAGAAGAGCTCGGTACCCGAAGGCCTCTGGCACAAGTGCCCGTCCTGCGACGCCGTGCTGTACAAGCCCGAGCTCGAGAAGACCCTGAATGTCTGTCCCAAGTGCGACCACCACATGCGCATCGATGCGCGCACCCGCCTGGACATCTTCCTCGATGCCGAAGGCCGGGAAGAACTGGGCGCCGACCTCGAACCAGTGGATCGCCTGAAGTTCCGTGACAGCAAGAAGTACAAGGACCGCCTGGCCGCCGCGCAGAAGGACACCGGTGAAAAGGATGCCCTGATTGCCATGAGCGGCAGCCTCGAAGGCAACCCCATCGTGGCCTGCGCCTTCGAATTCTCCTTCATGGGCGGTTCCATGGGGGCCATCGTCGGTGAGCGTTTCGTGCGTGCTGCCAACGTTGCGCTGGAGAAGCGCTGCCCGCTGGTGTGCTTCTCCGCCTCCGGTGGCGCGCGCATGCAGGAGGCGCTGATCTCCCTGATGCAGATGGCCAAGACCTCCGCCGTCCTGGCGCGCCTGCGCGAAGAGGGCATTCCCTTCATCTCCGTGCTGACCGACCCGGTCTACGGCGGCGTGTCTGCCAGCCTGGCCATGCTGGGCGATGTGATCGTCGGTGAACCCAAGGCCCTGATCGGCTTCGCCGGCCCGCGCGTGATCGAGCAGACCGTGCGCGAGAAACTGCCTGAAGGCTTCCAGCGCAGCGAGTTCCTGCTGGAGCATGGCGCCATCGACATGATCATCCCCCGCCAGGAACTGCGCAGCCGCCTGTCGCGCCTGCTCGCCCAGTTCCAGAACCTGCCGTCTCCCGTACCCACTCCCGTACCGGCCACTGCATGACCCAGAGAACCCTCGCCGACTGGCTCGATTACCTCGAACACCTCCACCCCAGCGCCATCGACATGGGGCTGGAGCGCAGCCGGCAGGTGGCCGAGCGCCTGGGTATCGGGCAGCTTGCCCCCAAGGTGATCACCGTCACCGGCACCAACGGCAAGGGTTCCACCTGTGCATTCCTGGCTGCGCTGTTGCGTAGCCAGGGGCTGCGCGTCGGGGTCTACAGCTCGCCGCACCTGCTGCGCTATAACGAGCGCGTCCAGTTCGACGATGGTATGGCCAGCGATGAGGCGCTTTGTGACGCCTTCGCCGCAGTCGAAGCGGCGCGTGGCGATATCACCCTGACCTATTTCGAGATGGGCACCCTGGCGGCCTTCTGGCTGTTCCAGCGCCGAGCCCTGGATGCCGTGGTGCTGGAAGTCGGCCTGGGCGGACGGCTCGACGCCGTGAACCTGGCCGATGCCGACCTGGCACTTGTCACCAGTATTGGCATCGACCATGCCGACTGGCTCGGCGACACCCGTGAAAGCGTGGCCTTCGAGAAGGCCGGCATCTTCCGTCCGGGCAAACCCGCCGTTTGTGGCGATCTCGACCCGCCGGAGCCCCTGCTGGGCCGGGCTGCCGAGATCGGTGCACCGTTGCTGGTACGCGGGCGCGACTTCGACCTGGCCGAGGCCGAGCAGAGCTGGCACTGGCGTGGCTGCTCGCTGTCCGGCGAGTTGCTGTACTTGCACGACCTGCCTTTGCTGGATCTGCCCCAGGAGAATGCGTCCCTCGCATTGCAGGCCTATGCACTGCTTGGCCTGCCCTGGCAGCCCGAGCGCCTGGTGCAGGCCCTGTCAGCTACCCGGGTGAGTGGCCGACTCGAGCGCCGCAACATCCTGTGGCAAGGCAAGCATGTCTCCCTGGTGCTGGATGTCGGACACAACCCCCATGCCGCCGAATTCCTCGCCGGGCGTCTGGTTGCGCGGCCTGTGGCTGGCCGCAGACTGGCGGTGTTCGGTCTGCTTGCGGACAAGGACCTCGACGGTGTGCTCCGCCCCCTGCACGCGCATCTGGCGGACTGGGCGGTGACTGCGTTACCGTCGCCCCGTTCCCGGCCGGCCGGCGAACTGCAGGCCGCCCTCGATGCCCTGGGGGCTCGGGTGCATGGCCATGAGTCCGTGGTCGCCGCCCTGCAGGCGCAGTGCGAACAGGCCGGGGAGGGGGATGAAATCCTGGTGTTCGGATCGTTCTATTGCGTGGCCGAGGCCCTGGCCTGGCTCGCGCAGCAGGCTTGATAGTTGGGGGTAGCCGTGCTGGACAAGGGACTCAAGCAACGCATCGTTGGCGCCGTGGTGTTGCTGGCATTGGCCGTGATCTTCCTGCCGATGCTGTTCACCCGTGAGGACGAGTTGCGCCAGGTGCAGGTCGAAGCACCGCCGATGCCCCAGGCGCCTGCCATGCCTCCGACCGAGCTGGAGGGCGTCCAGGTCCCCGAGCCCCAGGTCCTGCCGGACGAGCCCGTACCCCCGCTGGACGCCAACGGTGGTGTGGCTCAGGTGCCTACCACGCCCCCCGCCGTTCCGGCGCCCAGCCAGGCGCCGCGCCAGCAGCCGGCTCCGACACAACCCGTTGCAGCCTCTCCGGTCGTCCAGGCCCAACCCCAGGCTGCTGCGACGCAGCCTGCGACGAGGGTTGAGGAGAAGCGCCTGGACCCCAACGGCTTGCCCGTCAGTTGGTCCATCCAGTTGGCCAGTCTGTCCAATCGGGCCAGTGCCGAGAACCTGCAGAAGACCCTGCGCAATCAGGGCTACAACGCCTACATCCGTAGCGCGGACGGAATGAACCGGGTCTTCGTCGGGCCGGTGATCGAACGTGCCGAGGCTGAACGCTTGCGCGACGCCCTCAGCCGCCAGCAGAAGCTGAATGGCTTCGTGGTGCGTTTCCAGCCGGAGAAGGGCTGAGTCGCAGCCGCCGTCGGACCTTTCTGATTCGCGGGTTACCGGAGCCAAGGGCCTCTGTTAAAATGCCCGCCTTTTCCGTTCGTGGGCTGCATACGTGGCATTCACCTGGGTCGATTGGGCGATCATCGCCGTCATCGCCATTTCCAGCTTGATCAGTCTGAAGCGCGGCTTCGTCAAGGAAGCCCTCTCGTTGCTCACCTGGATCATCGCCGGTGCGGTCGCCTGGATGTTCGGGGGTGCTTTGTCGCAGCACCTCACTGAATTCATCGAAATGCCCTCGGCTCGCGTCATCGCGGCTTGCGCCATTCTCTTCATCGCTACCCTGTTGGTAGGGGCGTTGGTCAACTTCCTGATCGGCGAGCTGATCAGGGTCACCGGCATGGACGGCACCGACCGCTTCCTCGGCATGGTCTTCGGCGCAGCGCGCGGGGCCTTGTTGGTGGTTGTGCTGGTCGGCCTGCTCAGCCTGGCGCCGGTGCAACAGGATCCTTGGTGGCAGCAGTCCACGCTGCTGCCGCACTTTCTCATGGTCGCCGACTGGTCCAAGAACCTGATCCTGGGTCTGACCGGTCAGTGGCTCAACGGCAGCGTCAGCCCACCCGGCTGAGCTGCCAGACGAAGGGCGCCACCCCGGGTAAACCCCGTGCGGCACCCAGTATTGGCCTGAACTACTAGCAGGGGTTGCGTCACATGTGTGGCATCGTCGGTATCGTCGGCAAGTCGAACGTCAATCAGGCGCTGTATGACGCGCTCACCGTTCTCCAACATCGCGGCCAGGATGCGGCCGGGATCGTGACCAGCCATGACGGCCGCCTGTTCCTGCGCAAGGACAACGGCCTGGTGCGCGATGTGTTCCAGCAGCGTCACATGCAGCGCCTGGTCGGCCACATGGGCATCGGTCATGTGCGCTATCCCACTGCTGGTTCCTCCAGCTCCGCCGAGGCGCAGCCGTTCTACGTCAACTCGCCCTACGGCATCACCCTGGCGCACAACGGCAACCTGACCAACGTCGAGCAACTGGCCAAGGAGATCTACGAGTCTGACCTGCGCCACGTGAACACCAACTCCGACTCGGAAGTGCTGCTCAACGTGTTCGCCCACGAGCTGGCCCACCGCGGCAAGCTGCAACCCACCGAGGAAGATGTGTTCGCCGCCGTCTCCGGCGTGCATGACCGCTGCCTGGGGGGCTATGCCGTGGTGGCGATGATCACCGGCTACGGCATCGTCGGCTTCCGCGACCCCAATGCCATCCGTCCGATCGTGTTCGGCCAGCGTCACACCGACGAAGGCGTGGAATACATGATCGCGTCCGAGAGCGTGGCTCTGGACGTGCTTGGCTTCACCCTGATCCGTGACCTTGCCCCGGGCGAGGCGGTGTACATCACCGAGGAAGGCAAACTCTACACCCGTCAGTGCGCCAAGGCGCCGAAGCTCTCCCCGTGCATCTTCGAACATGTCTACCTGGCGCGTCCGGACTCCATCATCGACGGCGTCTCCGTCTACAAGGCGCGCCTGCGCATGGGCGAGAAACTGGCCGAGAAGATCCAGCGCGAGCGTCCTGATCACGACATCGATGTGGTCATCCCGATCCCGGACACCAGCCGCACTGCAGCCTTGGAGCTGGCCAACCATCTGGGTGTGAAGTTCCGCGAAGGCTTCGTGAAGAACCGCTACATCGGTCGGACCTTCATCATGCCGGGCCAGGCGGCGCGCAAGAAATCCGTGCGCCAGAAACTCAATGCGATCGAACTGGAGTTCCGTGGCAAGAACGTGATGCTGGTGGATGACTCCATCGTTCGCGGCACCACCTGCAAGCAGATCATCCAGATGGCCCGCGAAGCCGGCGCCAAGAACGTCTATTTCTGTTCCGCTGCTCCGGCAGTGCGCTACCCCAACGTCTACGGCATCGATATGCCGAGTGCTCATGAACTGATCGCCCACAACCGGACAACCGAGGACGTGGCCGAGCTGATCGGTGCTGACTGGCTGATCTACCAGGACTTGCCGGACCTTATCGAAGCGGTTGGCGGCGGCAAGGTGAAGATCGAGCACTTCGACTGTGCCGTGTTCGACGGCCAGTACATCACCGGTGACGTCGACGAGCAGTATCTGGACAAGATCGAACAGGCCCGTAACGACCTCGCCAAGGTCAAGGCCAGTGCGGTCAGCGCCATCATCGACCTGTACAACAACTGAGCCAGGCGTGGCCCTGGCCACGCCCTCCGTGACACCCCGCAGCCCGGACCCGCTCCGGGCTTCGTTTCTGGAGAGATAGGGTTATGACGCAAGAATGGGAAGCCGGAAGGCTGGACAGTGACCTCGAAGGCGCCTCCTTTGACACCCTCGCCGTGCGTGCCGGCCAGCGCCGCTCGCCGGAGGGCGAGCACGGCGAGGCCATGTTCCTCACCTCCAGCTACGTGTTCCGCACCGCCGCCGACGCCGCCGCGCGCTTCGCCGGTGAGGTACCGGGCAACGTCTACTCGCGCTACACCAACCCCACCGTGCGCGCCTTCGAGGAGCGCATCGCTGCCCTGGAAGGTGCCGAGCAGGCCGTGGCCACCGCCTCCGGCATGTCCGCCATCCTCGCCATCGCCATGAGCCTGTGCAGTGCCGGTGACCACGTGCTGGTCTCGCGCAGCGTGTTCGGCTCCACCATCAGCCTGTTCGAGAAGTACCTCAAGCGCTTCGGCGTGCAGGTGGACTACCCGGCGCTTTCGGACCTGGCCGGCTGGGAAGCGGCGATCAAGCCCAACACCCGCCTGCTGTTCGTCGAGTCGCCGTCCAATCCCCTGGCCGAGCTGGTGGACATCACCGCCCTGGCCGAAATCGCCCACGCCAAGGGCGCCCTGCTGGTGGTGGACAACTGCTTCTGCACCCCGGCCTTGCAGCAGCCGCTGAAGCTGGGAGCGGACATCGTCATGCACTCGGCCACCAAGTACATCGACGGCCAGGGCCGCGCCATGGGGGGCGTAGTGGTCGGGCGAGCTGAGCACATGAAGGAGGTGGTGGGCTTCCTGCGGACCGCCGGCCCGACCCTCAGCCCCTTCAACGCCTGGGTGATGCTCAAGGGCCTGGAAACCCTGCGCGTGCGTATGCAGGCCCACAGCGCGAGCGCGCTGGAGCTGGCGCGCTGGCTGGAAACCCAGCCGGGCATCGAGCGTGTGCACTACGCCGGCCTGGAAAGCCATCCCCAGCATGAGCTCGCCAAGCGCCAGCAGAAGGCCTTCGGCGCCGTGGTCAGCTTCGAGGTGAAGGGCGGCAAGGAGGCGGCGTGGCGCTTCATCGATGCCACCCGGATGATCTCCATCACTACCAACCTGGGAGACACCAAGACCACCATCGCCCACCCGGCCACCACCTCCCACGGGCGGCTGTCGCCCCAGGAGCGGGCCAATGCCGGCATCGCCGACAACCTCATCCGCGTGGCGGTGGGCCTTGAAGACGTGGCCGACATCCAGGCGGATCTGGCGCGAGGCCTGGCGGTTCTGTGATGGAGTGGCGTGTCGAAACCTGCCTCGCCAACAACGGCAAGGTCGCGCTGGTCACCGGCGCGGCCCGTGGCATCGGACTGGGCGTAGCGGCCTGGCTGCTGGCTGAAGGCTGGCAAGTGGTGTTGTCCGATATCGACCGGGTTCGGGGGTCCAAGGTCGCCAAGGCGCTGGGACCCAACGCCTGGTTCGTCGGCATGGATGTGGCCCATGAGAGCCAAGTGGCGGTGGGCATCGCCGAGGTCCTCGGCCAGTTCGGCCGGCTGGATGCCCTGGTGTGCAATGCCGCCGTTGCCGACCCCCACGGCGCACCGCTGGAAAGTCTTGAGCTGTCGGCCTGGAACCGCACCCTGGCGATCAACCTCACCGGGCCCATGCTGCTGGCCAAGTACTGCGCGCCGTACCTGCGGGCCCACAAGGGAGCGATCGTCAACATCGCCTCCACCCGTGCCCACCAGTCCGAGCCGGATACCGAGGCCTATGCCGCGAGCAAGGGGGGCCTGGTGGCGCTGACCCATGCCCTGGCCATAAGCCTGGGGCCGGATGTACGGGTGAATGCGGTCAGCCCAGGCTGGATCGATAGCCGTGACCGTGCCGAGCGCGAAGCCGTGCCGCTCACCGAGCTGGATCACGACCAGCACCCGGTGGGCCGGGTCGGGCTGGTGGAGGATGTGGCACCGTTGGTGGCCTGGCTGCTGTCCGACCAGGCGGCGTTCGTCACCGGTCAGGACTACCGCGTCGACGGCGGGATGACCCGCAAAATGGTCTACCTCGACTGAGGGGGGCTCTAAAAACGTAGGCGAGGCGGTCAGCGCAAGGCGAAAGCAGGCGAAAAAGCGCAGTTTACGTGCGGTAAATGAGCATTTTGAGCCTGCTTTTAACGCTGCGATGACAACGCAGGTAGTTTTTAGAGGTGCCCTGAGGTCGGGGAGGGGCCTGAACGGGCGGTGGCGCTGGCGCGTCACCGCCCGTTTGCGTTTCAGGGGCGCAGGTCGATGGCCGGGGTGCCCTGGCCGTCGAACAGTTGCACAGGTTCGGCCGGCAGGATGCTCGGGCGGCTGCGTTGCGGGCCCGGGTCGCCGAGCACGCGGATGTCGCTGTACTTCTTGCCCGACAGCGCCGCCAGGCCGGCACGGTCGCGCACCACGGTAGGCCGCAGGAACACCATCAGGTTGCGCTTTATATGACTGTCCTTGGTGGAGCGGAACAGCCGGCCGAGCAGGGGAATGTCGCCCAGCAGCGGCACCTTGGAGTCAGTGCTGGTGATGTCGTCCTGGATCAGGCCGCCGAGCACGATCACCTGGCCGTCCTCGGCGAGGATGGTGCTCTTGATCGAGCGCTTGTTGGTGACCAGGTCGACGGCCTTGGCGGTGACCGCTGCGCTAGGGGCGATGGAGGAGATTTCCTGCTCGATCTCCAGGCGCAGGGTGGCGCCTTCGTTGATGTGCGGAGTGACCTTGAGGGTCACGCCAATGTCCTTGCGTTCGATGGTCGTGAAGGGATTGTTGGCTCCGGACGAATCGGTGGTGTAGGAGCCGGTCTGGAACGGCACGTTCTGGCCCACCAGGATCTCCGCCTTCTGGTTGTCCAGGGTCAGCAGGCTGGGCGTGGACAGCAGGTTGCTCTTGCTGTTGGCCGACAGTGCGGTGACCAGGGCGCCGAAATGGTCGGTCCCGATACCGATGATGGCGCCATCCGGCAGCGCGTCCGGGACCTTGTCGTCCTGAATGGCCTTGAGCACGGTCCCCACCGACAGGCCGGTGTTGCCGAAGTTCACGCCGCCCAGGCCACCGGTACGGCCGCGGGCATCCACGGCCCACTGCACGCCGAGGGCGTCGCTGATGTCGCCGGAGATTTCCACGATGGCGGCTTCCACCATCACCTGGGCGCGGGGCACGTCCAACTGGCGGACGATGTCTTCCAGTGCATTCACCGTGTCCGGCTCGGCCAGCAGCACCAGGGCATTGAGGCTCTCGTCGGCGCGGATGAGGATGTTCTGTGGCTTGCCCTTCTGCTCGGTGCCTTCAGGGGATTTGAGGCCCTCGGAAATCTCGCCGAGGGTGGTCGCCAGGGACTTGGCATCGTTGTGGCGCAGGCGGATCACTCGGGTATTGGCCGAGCGCGCGGTGGGTGTGTCGAGGGACTGCGCCAGGGACACCAGCTTGGCCCGGGCCGAAGGCGGGCCGACGATGATCAGGCGGTTGGTACGGGAATCGGCGATCACCTGGGCGGCGTTGGTGCCCTTGGCCTGGCCCCGGGTGACGGCGTTGTTGAGCACCTCGGCAGCGTCCATCACCCAGGCGTTCTGCAGGTTGAGCACGGTGTAGTCGCGGTCGCCCTTCTGGTCCAGCTGGCGCATCAGGTCTTCGATGCGGGCGATGTTGGCGGCGCGGTCGCTGATGATCAGTGCGTTGGCTGAGGTCACCGCCGCCAGGTGGCCGTATTGCGGCACCAGCGGGCGGATCAGCGGGATCAGCTCGGTGACCGAGGCGTGCTGGACCTGGATGACCCGGGTTTCCAGCGTATCCGGCGCTTGCGGGCCGTTGCCGGCTTCGGCCTTGGCCTCGGCGTTGGGGATGATACGCGCCTGGTCACCCTGGGTGATGACGGTGAAGCCATGGGTGGCCATCACCGAGAGGAACAGCTGGTAGACCTCGGACAGGCTCAGTGGCGCCTTGGATACCACGCTCACCTGGCCCTTCACTCGCGGGTCGACGATGAAGGTCTGCCCAGTGATGTCGGCCACCTGGTCGACGAACTCGCGGATGTCCGCGTCCTTGAGGTTGATCGTCCAGCTGTCCTGCTGGCTGCTGCTGGAGGCGGACACGGGTTCGGCAGCGAAAACGGGGAGCGGGGCGGTCGCGAGTCCGGCGACCAGTACGGCAATACTCAGGCGCGAGAGGGCTGTGGGCATTGATTCATTCGCTTTCCATGGGCTGTTCGGGCGGTGAGTCCAGGGGCAGGCCACCGGATTCTTCCATCTGTTTTCTGAGGGCTTCCATGCGCTCACGCAGCTCGGCGGCATTCTCGTCCTGAAGGCCTTCGAGTGCCTCGATCGCTCCATCGGCGGGCGCTGCGTCCATCACCGGCGAAACGGATGCACGGGTGGTGCGGGTGTGGGGAAAGGTCAGGGTCTCCAGGCGGCCTCCCCGTTCGATCTCCACCCGGTCGCGGTAGACAGCGTGCAAGCGTACGCCGTCGCTGATCGACTCGCCTGCCAGTATCCGCCTCGGCTTGCTGTCGTCCGCGCGGATGATGGCACTGGAACGTGCCGGGTCGGCGTTGATGAAACTGCCCAGCAGGACCAGGCGCAGGTTGGTTGCCGGCGGCGGTCCCTCCTGCTGGATGCGGACGGGGCCGAACAGCCTTTCCAGACGGTCCAGGCTGGGCGGAACTGCCGCCATCTGCGGGGTATCGCTACCGGTAGGGGAGGGGGTGCGCAGCAGGCGGATCCAGTCGGCAGTCTGCCAGGCGAGGCTTAGGCTCATCGCTGCGATCAGCGCCACCCCGACGACGACGGGGGCCTTTTCCTGCAAGCGATATCGGGCACCTGGAACGTGCAAAAGAGAGTCTCCGCGAGGCGAGTCAGTGGTGATTGTGGGGGTATGTCGGGGAAAAAGTGCGTTGATCATAGCAGCACGAATGGATCACGCTGCAAGCGTCCGGAAGATGTACGACCGGCGACGATGTGCTAAAGATAGCGCCGTTTTTTTACGACTTGCCGTGCATCCGGCAGCACAACGAAAAGAATTCGGCAGGGATTCGCCGAACAACCGTCAGACCCCGTGCTAGACGATTCCGGGGTGATTTCATTAAGGCATGACACGGATGAATTCCTCTTCGCTGGACGCGCCGCTACGGCGCCTGCCATTCGGTTTCGCCAAGCGCCACGGTGTCTTCCTTCAGGATGGCGCCGAACCCTGCCTGGCCCATCGCCAGGGTGCCGAGCTGGTGGCCCTGGCCGAGGCCCGACGCTTCGTCGGGCGCAGCCTGCCGTTCCGAGCGCTTGCCCCCGAGGCCTTCGACCAGGCCCTGGCCCAGGCCTATCAACACGATTCGTCCGCCACCATGCAGTTGGCCGAGGACCTGGGCGGCAGCCTGGACCTGGCCGCGCTGGCCGAGCAGATGCCCGAGACCACCGACCTGATGGAGCAGGAGGACGATGCACCGATCATCCGCCTGATCAACGCCATCCTCGGCGAAGCGATCCGTGAGAACGCCTCGGACATCCACCTGGAGACCTTCGAGAAGCGCCTCGTGGTGCGCTTCCGCGTCGACGGCATCCTGCGTGAAGTGCTGGAGCCCAAGCGCGAGCTGGCGACGTTGCTGGTGTCGCGAATCAAGGTCATGGCCAAGCTCGACATCGCCGAGAAGCGCATTCCCCAGGACGGCCGCATTTCCCTGCGGGTGGCCGGCCGCGAGGTGGACATTCGCGTCTCCACGCTGCCTTCGGCCAACGGCGAGCGGGTGGTGCTGCGATTGCTGGACAAGCAGGCCGGGCGCCTCACGCTGCAGCACCTGGGCATGAGTGCGCGGGACCGCGCGCTGATGGAGGAGACCGTGCGTAAGCCCCACGGCATCTTGCTGGTCACGGGCCCCACCGGCTCGGGCAAGACCACCACCCTCTACGCCAGCCTCACCACCCTCAACGACCGCACCCGCAACATCCTCACGGTCGAGGACCCCATCGAGTACCACCTGGAAGGCATCGGCCAGACCCAGGTCAATCCCAAGGTGGATATGACCTTCGCACGGGGCCTGCGGGCCATCCTCCGTCAGGACCCGGACGTGGTGATGGTGGGTGAGATCCGCGACCACGAGACCGCCGAGATCGCCGTACAGGCCTCACTCACCGGCCATCTGGTGCTCTCGACCCTGCACACCAACAGCGCCATCGGTGCCATCACCCGCCTGGTGGACATGGGTGTCGAGCCCTTCCTGCTGTCGTCTTCGCTGCTGGGTGTGCTGGCTCAACGCCTGGTGCGGGTGCTCTGCCCCCACTGCAAGGAGGCCTACCAGGCCGACGCGGCGGAATGCCAGTTGCTGGGCGTCGATCCGGCTCAGCCGGCCACCCTTTATCACGCGCGCGGGTGCAGTGAGTGCCACCAGCAGGGTTACCGTGGGCGAACCGGCATCTACGAGCTGGTGGTGTTCGACGACCACATGCGCAGCCTGATCCACAATGCCGCTTCCGAGCAGGAAATGACCCGCCACGCCCGTCGCTTCGGCCCGAGCATCCGTGACGACGGCAAGCGCAAGGTGCTGGAAGGCGTGACGACCGTGGAAGAAGTCCTCCGCGTCACCCGGGAGGAGTAAATGGCTGCCTTCGAATACATCGCCCTGGACGCCCGCGGGCGCCAGCAGAAGGGCGTGCTGGAGGCCGACAGTGCCCGCCAGGTCCGCCAACTGCTGCGCGAGCGGCAATTGGCGCCGCTGGAGGTCAAGGCCACCCGCACCCGCGAGCAGGCCGTCGGCGGCCAACGTTTCGGCTTCGCCCGGGGGCTGTCCGCCCGTGACCTGGCCCTGGTGACCCGCCAACTGGCGACCCTGGTGCAGGCGGCGCTGCCCATCGAGGAGGCGCTACGCGCTGCGGCGGCTCAGTCCACCTCTTCGCGCATCCAGTCGATGCTGTTGGCGGTGCGCGCCAAGGTACTGGAGGGTCACAGCCTGGCCGGCAGCCTGCGCGAGTTTCCTGCTGCCTTCCCCGAGCTCTACCGCGCCACCGTTTCGGCGGGCGAGCACGCTGGCCACCTCGGCCCGGTGCTGGAGCAACTGGCGGACTACACCGAGCAACGTCAGCAGTCGCGGCAGAAGATCCAGCTGGCCCTGCTCTACCCGGTGATCCTGATGTGCGCCTCCCTCGGCATCGTCGGTTTCCTGCTGGGCTTCGTGGTGCCGGATGTGGTTCGGGTGTTCATCGATTCCGGGCAGACCCTGCCGCTGCTCACCCGTGGCCTGATCGCCCTCAGCGACCTGGTCAAGCACTGGGGTTGGCTGGCCGTCTTGTTGGCGGTGGCCGGCATCACCGCGATCCGTCTGGCGCTGCGCCAGGAGGCAGCGCGCCAGCGCTGGCATGGCATCCTGCTGCGGATACCGCTGGTGGGGCGCCTGGTGCGTGCCACCGACACCGCGCGCTTCGCCTCCACCCTGGCGATTCTCACCCAGAGCGGCGTGCCGCTGGTGGAGGCCCTCGGCATTGCCGCCGAAGTCATCGCCAACCGGGTGATCCGCGCCGAGGTGGTGCTGGCGGCGCAGAAGGTCCGTGAAGGCGGCAGCCTGACCCGCGCCCTGGAGCAGACCGGCCAGTTCCCGCCGATGATGCTGCACATGGTGGCCAGTGGCGAACGTTCCGGCGAGCTGGACCAGATGCTGGCCCGCACTGCCCGCAACCAGGAAAGCGACCTGGCCGCGCAGATCGCGCTGCTGGTGGGGCTGTTCGAGCCCTTCATGCTGGTGTTCATGGGCGCCGTGGTATTGGTCATCGTCCTGGCTATTCTCCTGCCCATCCTTTCTCTCAACCAACTCGTGGGGTAAACGCGTGAAATCGAGCCGTCTACAGAGGGGCTTCACCCTCATCGAAATCATGGTGGTGGTGGTCATCCTCGGCATCCTCGCCGCGCTGGTGGTGCCCCAGGTGATGAACCGCCCGGACCAGGCCAAGATCACCGTCGCCAAGGGCGACATCAAGGCCGTCGGCGCCGCCCTGGACATGTACAAGCTGGACAACTTCGCCTACCCCAGCACCCAGCAGGGGCTGGAGGCGCTGGTGAAGAAGCCCAGCGGCAACCCGCAGCCGAAGAACTGGAACAAGGACGGCTACCTCAAGCGTCTGCCGGTCGACCCGTGGGGCAACCCCTACCAGTACCTGGCGCCGGGCACCAAGGGCCCGTATGACCTGTACTCCTTTGGCGCCGACGGCAAGGAAGGCGGTACCGACGCCGATGCCGACATCGGTAACTGGGACAACTGATGGGCGCGCGCGGGGCCCGCGGCTTCACCCTGATCGAGCTGCTGGTGGTCCTGGTGATCATCGGCTGCCTGGTCGGGCTGGCGGTCTTCAGCACTGGCATTGCCGGGCCCTCGCGCGAACTGAACAACGAAGCCGAACGCCTGGCCGGTCTCATCGGCGTGCTGGTGGACGAGGCCGTGCTGGACAACCGTGAGTACGGCCTGCGCCTGGAAAGCGACCGCTATCAGGTGCTGCGCTTCGACGAGGCCAAGGCCCGCTGGGAGCCAGTGGGGAAGCAGCCCCACACCTTGCCCGCCTGGGCGGAGATGAAGCTCGAACTGGAAGGCGATGCCCTGGTGCTGCCGGGCAGTGCTGCCGATGGGGATGAGAAGAAGGGCAACCCGAATGCTCGGGCGCCGCAACTGCTGATTCTCTCCAGCGGTGAGCTCAGCCCGTTCCGCCTGGAGATGGGCGAGCGCAGCAAGGACGGTATTCGTCTGCAAGTGAGCAGCGATGGCTTCCGCCTGCCTCGGGTCGAGCCGGTCGTGCGTGGACGCGCGGGATGAAAGCGCTGCGCGGCTTCACCCTGCTGGAAGTGCTGGTGGCCCTGGCGATCTTCGCCGTGGTCGCCGCCTCGGTGCTGACGGCCAGTGGCCGCAGCCTGCGCAATGCCGCCCGCCTGGAAGACAAGACCCTGGCCATGTGGGTGGCCGATAACCGTCTCACCGAGATGCAACTGAGCCGCACGCCTCCTGCGGAAGGTCGTGACCAGGGTGAGGTGCAGATGGCCGGCCGGCGCTGGGAATGGCAGAGCCAGGTAGAGGCCACCTCCGACCCCGCCCTGCGCCGGGTCACCCTGTGGGTGGCCCAGCGGCCCGAGCGCAGCGAGCGCGGCAAGCTCGAAGAGCGCGCTGCCGCCCGCTTGGTCGGCTTCATCGAGACCACGCCATGACCCGCCAGCGTGGCTTCACCCTGTTGGAACTGCTGATCGCCATCGCCATCTTCGCGCTGCTGGCCCTGGGCACCTACCGCATGCTCGACAGCGTGCTGGCCACTGACCGCGCCACCCGCGTGCAGGAGCAGCAACTGCGCGAGCTGGTGCGTGCCATGGCCGCACTGGAGCGTGACCTGCAGCAGGTGGTGGTGCGCCCCGTGCGCGACCCCAACGGCGAATGGCGCAGTGCGCTGCTGGGCGAGCGCGCCGACAACGACAGCTTCGAGTTCACCCGCAGCGGTTGGCGCAATCCCATGGGCGCGCTGCGCTCAGGCCTGCAGCGGGTGCGCTGGCAGCTCTCCGGGGAAAAACTCGAACGCCGCTACTGGACGGTGCTCGATCAGGCTCAGGACAGCCAGGCCCGGGTCCAGGAGGCGCTGGATGGTGTCACGCGGCTGCGCCTGCGTTATCTGGACAAGGACGACAACTGGCTGGAGGCCTGGCCGCCGGACGGCGAAAGCGACAGCAAGCGCCTGGAGAAAGTACCGAAGGCCGTCGAAGTGACCCTGGAGCACCGCCGCTACGGCGAGCTGCGTCGTGTCCTGCGGTTGGTGGACGAGCCGCAGGAGCGCAAGCCGGGACCCAACAGCAACGACCCCAACTCGGAAACACCGCTTCCCGAGGAGGGTACCCAATGAGAGCGCAACGGGGCGTGGCCCTGATCACCGTGCTGCTGGTGGTGGCTGTGGTGACGGTCGTTTGTGCCGGGCTCATCGCCCGCCAGGAGCTGGCCATTCGCTCCAGTGCCAACCAGTTGCATACCCGCCAGGCGTTGCAGTACGCCCTGGGGGGTGAGGCGCTGGCCCGGGCGATCCTGGTTCGCGACCTGCGCGCCGGCGACCCGCGCACCCCGGTGGACCACCCGGGTGAAGCCTGGGCGCGTCCGCTGACCAGCTTCCCGCTGGACGACGGCGGTGAACTGGTGGTGCGCATCGAGGACGCCACTGCACGCTTCAACCTCAATGGCGTGGTGCGCCAGGGGCGGGTGAACGAGCAGGGGCTCAAGCAGTTCCGCCGCCTGTTGCTGCGCCTGGGCATCGAGGCGCCCTACGGCGATCGCCTGGTGGACTGGCTGGACAAGGACCAGGAACCGACCGGTGCCAATGGCGCCGAAGACAACCAGTACCTGCTGAATCAGCCGCCTTACCGCGCAGCCAACCGCGTGATGGCGGATGTATCCGAATTGCGTCTGCTGGCCGGCATGACAGAGGCCGACTATCGTCGCCTGCTGCCCTTCGTCACCGCTCTGCCCAGCGACGCCACCCTCAATGTCAACACCGCCGGGGCTCTGGTGCTCTCCAGCCTGGGCGATACCCTCAGCCCCTCCGTGGCCGAATCCCTGGTGGCGACCCGCGGCCGCGAAGGGTTCAAGACAGTGGACGCCTTCCTCGGTCAGCCTGTTTTGGCGGGCCTCGGTCTCGAAGCCCAGGGCCTGGCGGTGGGCAGTGAATATTTCCGCGTGATCAGCGAAGTCCGTCTGGGCGACCGCCGGCAGGTGCTGGTGAGCACCCTGCAGCGCAGCAATGACGGTCGGGTACGGGTGTTGGCACGCGATCTGGGACAGGGCGGAGTGCCGCTCACCCTCAACAAGGAGCAGGACAAACAATGATTCAGACGAGCGTGTTCCTCCCGCCCCAGGCCCTGCAGTGGGTGATGGGTGACCTGGAGGTACGACTGGTCAGTGGGGGCGAGGTGCGGCGACTGCCGTTTGCCGATGCCGTGGCGGCCGCAGGCAGCAACTGGCGGCTGGTGCTGCCCGTGGAGGCGGTGACCGCCTGCGCCGTGCGCCTGCCGACGCAGAAGGCACGCTGGTTGCGCCAGGCCCTGCCGTTCGCAGTGGAGGAGCTGCTGGCCGAAGATGTGGACGGCCTGCATCTGGCCGTTGGGGAGCCCCTGGAGGACGGTCGCCACCGGGTGCTTGCCGTGCGCCAGGCGTGGCTGACGTCATGGATCGACCTGGCAACGGCGAGCGGCGCAGCACCGAGCAGCCTGCAGGTGGACGCGGACCTGCTGCCGCTGGAAGGCACCCGGCTGTTCTGGCTGGACGGCCGCTGGCTGTTGGGCGGCGAGGGTGTTTCCCGCCTCAGCGTGCAGGACGAGGACTGGTCGATGCTGCGTGAAGCCTGTTCGCACCCGTGGATCGGTCAGGCGAGCGCTGACCGGCGCAGCCTGGAGGGTATCGAACGCTGGGAGGGCGTGCAGGACAGCCATGTCGACCTGGCCCGCTGGCAAGGCACCGAGCTGGCGCAAGGCGAGTTCGAAGTCCGCCAGCCCAACCGGCAGTGGGCATTGTGGCGGCCGGCGTTGGGGCTCGTGGGGCTGTGGGCCATCCTGCAGTGCGGCTTCTACCTGGCTCAGGGCTGGCACTTGCGGCACCAGGGGAATGCCTATGCCCAGGCCAACGAGGCGTTTTACCGCGAGCTGTTCCCCCAGGACACCCGGCTGGTGAACCTGCGGGCGCAGTTCGACCAGCACCTGGCCGAGGGCAGCCGCCCCGGGCAAGGCAAGTTGCTGGAAACCCTCGGGCAGGCCTCCGGGGCTTTGCTGGAGGACGGCGCCGTGGTGCGCATTCAGCAACTGGATTTCAGCGAGACACGTGGCGACCTGGCCCTGCAGGTGCAGGCGCCTGGGTTTGACGCGCTCGAGCGGCTGCGCGAGCGCCTGATCGGTGCCGGGCTGGCCGTGCAGATGGGCTCTGCCAGCCGTGAAGGTGACGGCGTAAGCGCACGATTGGTGATCGGAGGATGAGCATGGCCACTCTCAGGGATCGTTTGCATACCCACTGGCAGACCTCCAGCGCGGCAACTCGCTGGCAAGCCCTGCCGCCCCGTGACCGGCTGGCCTTGGCGGCGCTGGGCGGCTTTCTGGCGCTGGTCCTGCTGTACCTCGCCCTCTGGCGTCCAGCCCACAACGGGATGCTGGAGGCGCGTCGGTATTTCGAGCAGCAACGTGCGCTGAACCTCTACATGCAGGCCCAGGCGCCCCAGGCGCGGGCCGGCGTCGAGCGGCCCCAGGCCAGCGTCGAACCCGAACGCCTGCAGGGGCTGGTCACCGCCAGTGCCGCAGAACAGGGCCTTTCGGTGGAGCGCATGGACAGCGACGCACCCGGCCAGGTACAGGTCAGCCTGCAGCCCACCGCCTTCCCCCAACTGCTGCGTTGGTTCGTGGCGCTGGAGGCCCAGGGCGTGCGCATCGAGGAAGCAGGCCTTGATCGTGCGGAAGAGGGACGCGTTGCTGCCCGGCTGACATTGAGGGTCGGTAACTGAGTGCTCCGCCTGAGGGTGAAAGGGCGGTCGCGAGGGCTTTCCTTCACCCCTCGAAAAATCGCCTCAATGAAAAAAACTTCAAGCAGGGTGTTGACTTAGGTGAGCCCTCTGCGTAAATTGCGCGCCTCGCAAGGCGATGGGTGATTAGCTCAGCCGGGAGAGCATCTGCCTTACAAGCAGAGGGTCGGCGGTTCGATCCCGTCATCACCCACCACTCCTTGTGATACTTCGGACGAAAGTCCGGCCGACGCGCAGCGGTAGTTCAGTCGGTTAGAATACCGGCCTGTCACGCCGGGGGTCGCGGGTTCGAGTCCCGTCCGCTGCGCCACTTATTTCCCATCCAGGGTCATGCCCGGGATGAGGCGAAAGCCGAAAGGCAAGCGCCAGACGCTCCAAAGCAAAGCTTCACCGGACGCAAGTCCAAACCGACGCGCAGCGGTAGTTCAGTCGGTTAGAATACCGGCCTGTCACGCCGGGGGTCGCGGGTTCGAGTCCCGTCCGCTGCGCCATATACAAAAGCCCTCAGGTAGAAATACCTGGGGGCTTTTTTTT
>NZ_LXJQ01000032.1:0-70128 GCF_001728925.1 Pseudomonas sp. 1D4 | reverse complement strand
ACTGCGCGATGCGGCCTGGAGGCCGGTGGCGGCGAGGGTGCCGACCAGGGCGAGCGCGAGGATGCTCAGGCGGTGCAGGGGGGGCATGGGCAAGTCCTTTTGATGACTGGACAGGGCGTCCAGCCCCGAAGGTGACCAGTCAAACAGCATCCTCGCGCTGTTGCCAGTCTGTGGCTCCATTCCGTGAACGGCTTCCGCTGCTGAGGAATTGGCTTCGCAGGCATCAGGCACGGCCTGACAGATTGCCTTTTGTTATCGCTGATGCGCCTGTAGGGCCATTCACTATGGGTAGCGGGTGCGGGCTATCCGCATCTCTTCTTGCGGCAGTCCAGAGGGGGCCCCTGGGGTATGAACCGGCCTTCCCGTTTCGAGGAGGGCCGGCTTGTTGTGGCATCAGTCAGCCAGGTTCTGCGCCTCCCTTTCGCGGTTGCGGGGCTTGGGGGCGAAGCGGGCGGCCAGGCGCATGGAGGTGGTGACCAGGCGCTGGTAGAGGGTCGGCAGCAGGCGCTGCATGCCGTCCAGGGCCCAGGCGTCGGCGCCGATGAGGATGCGTCGGCTGTCGCGCAGCACGCCGCGCAGGATCACCAAGGCGGCCTTGTCGGGGGTGGTGCGCAGCAGTTGGTCGTTGAACTGCTTGCGGGCCTGGTCGGCCTCCTGGCCGGTGACCCGGGCGAGGCTGGCATTCATGCGTGCGGTCTTGGCGATGTTGGTCTTGATGCCGCCGGGGTGCACGCAGCTGGCGGAGACGCCACAGCCTTCCATGTCCAGCTCCTGGCGCAGGGCTTCGGTGAAGCCGCGCACGGCGAATTTGGTGGCGTTATAGGCGCTCATGCCCGGCTGGGCGAACAGGCCGAACACGCTGGAGACGTTGACCACGTGGCCTTCGCCGGTGGCCTTGATGTGCGGCAGGAAGGCCTTGGTGCCGTGCATCACGCCCCAGAAGTTGATGTTCATGATCCATTCGTACTCGGCGTAGTCGCTGCCTTCGACGGTGCCGGCGTGGGCGACGCCGGCGTTGTTGAAGATGAGGTTGACGCGGCCGTGGTCGAGCACCACCTGGTCGGCCCAGGCATGCATGGCTTCGCGGTCAGCGACGTTGACCGGGGTGTGGGTGACCGTGACGCCGAGCTTGCGGGCCTGCTCGGCGGTTTCCGCCAGGCCTTCGACATTCACGTCAGACAGGGCCAGGTGGCAGCCCTGGCGGGCGAGGGCGTAGGCCAGGGCGCGGCCGATGCCGGAGCCGGCGCCGGTGATGGCGGCCACTTTGTTCTCGAAGGACTTCATGCGGTCACCTCCTGCGGGGCGGCGTTCTGGAAGGCCAGGGGCCCCTGGCCGGCGTGGACCGGCTGCTGCCGGCTGAAGTGGTAGGCGGCGGGGTCGAAGTTGCGGGTCAGCAGGCGGAAGCGCCAGGTGAAGCCGGGCCAGACGGTGCAGTTGCGGCCGCTGACCGGGTGGATGTACCAGCTCATGCAGCCGCCGGCGTTCCACACGGTGTTGCCGAGGCTGCCCTGGAGCTTGCCGTTGAAGCGGTCCTGGACGTCACGCTTGACCTCCAGGCTCTGCAGGTGGCGGGTCTTGAGCAGGTCGAGGGCGCCGAGCACGTAGTGAATCTGCGATTCGATCATGTAGACCATGGAGTTGTGGCCGAGGCCGGTGTTGGGACCCATGAGGAAGAACAGGTTGGGGAAGCCGGCGGTGAGGGTGCCCTTGTAGGCCTCCGGACCTTGCGGCCAGGTGTCGAGCAGGTCGACGCCGCCCCGGCCGAACACCACGCCGCGTGGCAGCGGATCGCTGGGGGTGAAGCCGGTGCCGTAGATGATGGCGTCCACGGTGCGTTCCTGGCCGTCACGGGTGACGATGCTGTTGGCGCGGATCTCCTGGATGCCGTCGGTAATGACGTCGACGTTCGGCTGGTTGAGGGCCGGGTAGTAGTCATTGGAGATGAGCACGCGCTTGCAGCCCATGGTGTAGTCGGGCGTGACTTTGGCGCGCAGGGCGGGGTCGTTGATCTTGCGCTTGATGTAGTGCTTGGCATACAGCTCGGCGAGCTTCATCACCTTGGGGGTCATGGCGAAGCCGACCACGCGGCTTTCCAGCACGGTGTAGATGAGGCCGCGCCAGAGCTTCTGCGCAAGCGGGAAGCTGCGGAAGCGGTTGCGCTCGCGTTCGCTGATGGCGCGGTCCGGCTTGGGCATTACCCAGGGGGCGGTGCGCTGGTAGAGGTCGAGGTGGGCGACCTGCTTCTGGATCTGCGGGACGAACTGGATAGCGGAGGCGCCGGTACCGATCACGGCGACGCGCTTGCCGGTGAGGTCGTAGTCGTGGTCCCACTGCTGGGAGTGGAAGCTCTTGCCGGTGAAGTTCTCCATGCCCGGCAGGTGGGGGATGGAGGGGGTGGACAGGGCGCCCATGCCGGACACCACGAATTGGGCGGTGTAGTGGTTGCCGGCGGCGTCTTCGATCTGCCAGATCTCCTGCTCGTCACTCCAGGCCAGGCGCTTGATCTCGGTTTCCAGCAGGGTCTTGTCCTGCAGGCGGTACTTCTCCCAGCAGCGTTCCAGGTAGGCCTTGATCTCGCCCTGCTTGGCGAACATGCGCGTCCATTCCGGGTTCGGCTCGAAGGAGAAGGAATAGAGGTGGGATTGCACGTCGCAACCGCAGCCCGGGTAGTTGTTGACCCGCCAGGTGCCGCCGACGCCGGCCTCTTTCTCGAACACGAGGAAGTCGTTTTCGCCGGTCTGCTTGAGGCGGATGGCCATGCCGAGGCCGGAGAAGCCGGAGCCGATGATGGCGATCTTGCAGTGGCGGGCAGGGGGTGTGGGCGTGGCGGGCGCGTTCATGGAGAGGCTCCTGTTATGATTGTTTTCGCGTATACATCTGTATACCAATGTAGACATCTGTATACTCGCCAGCAAGCCATTCCCGGACAACCAACCTAAGGTAGGGCCAGACATGGATTCAGTGGTCGATGAGGAGCAGATGGCTCCGGATCGCACCCCTCCCGCCCCCGGCAAGCGCCTGCTGATGGAGGCGGCGCTGCGGCTGTCGTCCCAGAGCCGCAGCTTGAGCAGCCTGGGTCTGCGCGAATTGGCGCGCGAGGCGGGGCTCAACCCTAACACCTTCTATCGCCACTTCAGGGACGTGGATGACCTGGGGTTGGCGATCATCCGCAGCATTTCCAGCGAGCTGCGCCAACCCCTGCGCGACCTGCGCCGTGAGGCGGCGGAGCGGGCGGTGCAGGCGAGCGGGTCGGCGTCGCCACAGGTGCTGGGCATCGACCTGGGGCGCGGACGGCGGGTCTGCCATGAGACGGTGGATCTGTTCTTCGACTTCGTGGCGGGGCATGCTGAGGCCTTCATCATCGGTGTGCGTGAACTGCACGGTGCTTCACCGGTGATGCGCGAGGCGCTGCGACAGGTGATGGACGAGTTCGCCGAGGACATGGCCGAGGACATCATCGAGTTCCGCCTGCTGCCAGCCCAGGTGAGTGAGGCGGTGGTGCGGCGGGTGTCCAGCCTGATCAGCCGCAACCTGTTCCAGATGTCCCTGGACTTCATCGGCGAGCCCGAGCGCCAGACTGAGATCCGCCAGGAGGCGGAGGAGCAGGTCCTCTACCTGTTCACCGGTGCGGCGGTGCTGCAGAGCCTGGAGGCGATGGGGCTCTGAGTCGCTCGCGCTGAAACGGAAAAGCCCGGCGATATGCCGGGCTTTCTCATGGAGGCGGTGGCTCAGCCGGTGAAGCCGAGGCGTTCCTTCCAGCGGCGTTCCAGGGCCTTGGTTTCGTGGTCGAAGGGGTGGAAGCCGGGGCGGTAGTAGTCCAGGTACGGCTTGATCATGCGCGGGAAGTAGCCGGTACGCGGGCCGAACAGGGTCTTCAGGCCAAGGGCCCAGCTGCGCAGGTTGAACAGTTGGCCGTCCTTGCGCAGCAGGTGCAGTTGGAAGGCGCCGATCACGCCGATGAACATCACGCTGGTGAGTACCATGGTGATGACGCGTTCGAAATAGCCTCCCCCGACGGCCATGTAGGCGTCGTAGCAAACGGCTTTGTGCTCGTTCTCCTCGACGGCGTGCCACATCCACAGTTGGTACATCTTCGGGTCGTCCATCTGGGTGCTGAGGTCTTCGCGGCGTAGCAGTTGCTCGGCCATGGTGGCGGTGAAGTGTTCCAGGGCGCAGGTCGCTGCCAGGCGCTGGCGCTTGGTGGTGAAGCGGGTGACCCACTCGAGCAGCACCTTGATGCGCAGCTCCAGACGTTCCAGGTCGATGCCGTGCTCGGCGGCGGAGTCGTTGTAGGTGGCATGTTCCTTGGAGTGCATGGCCTCCTGGCCGATGAAGGCGCTGATGTCCTTCTGCAGTTGCGGGTCGCTGATCTGGTCACGGACGGCGCGCACGCTGTCGACGAAGAACTTCTCACCATAGGGGAACAGCGAGGACAGGTTGTTCATGAAGTGGCTCATGAAGGGGTCACCGCTCCACCAGTACTTCTGGGTCCTGGCGAAGCTGAAGTCCATGCGGCGGACGGGGAAGTTGGCCTTGGGCAGGTTGGCGGTTGTGGTGGTCATGCGTGGGTCCTCTCGATTGGGAGCCGTCCCATGTTGTTGTCTGGCTTTGGATGACACGTTCAACTGTGTCATTGATCGATGTAACTGTTGAGGATTAACGCAGGTTTGCCCGCTGGCGCGGACCAACTTTCGGCGGGTCGTGATGGGAAGGGTGCGGGGAGGAGGTGCGGAGATAAGGAAGACGGGCCGCGAGTGCGGCCCGGGGGGAACGATTACTTCTCGTCGAGGCGGAACGCCGTGAGAGCGAAGGTGGGGATGCCGGCGTCCTGCAGGCGCTCGGAGCCGCCGAGCTCCGGCAGGTCGATGATGGCGGCGGCTTCGACCACCCGGGCGCCCATACGGCGTACCAGGCTGGCGGCGGCGAGCAGGGTGCCGCCGGTGGCGATCAGGTCATCGAAGATCAGGACCTTGTCGCCGTCGCACAGGCTGTCGGCGTGCACTTCGAGGAAGGCTTCGCCGTACTCGGTCTGGTAGCCCTCGGCAAGCACGTCAGCCGGCAGCTTGCCCTGCTTGCGGAACAGCACCAGGGGTTTGTTCAGGGCGTAGGCGACGATCGAGCCGATCAGGAAGCCCCGGGCATCCATGGCGCCGATGTGGCTGAAGTCCGCTTCCACGTAGCGCTGGACGAAGCTGTCCACTACCAGGCGCAGTCCCCGTGGGGACTGGAAGAGCGGGGTGATGTCGCGGAACACCACACCGGCCTTGGGGAAATCCACCACGGGACGGATCAGGGTCTTGATATCGAGGGCGTCGAAGTTCATCGCAACAGCCTGCTGGGAGAGGGGAGAAAACGTGCCGGCGGAAGCCGGCACGGTGGATCAGCCTTCGATGCTGCCGCCAGCGAGGGCGCAGAGTTCGATGGGGTCGAGGATGTGGACTTCCTTGCCTTCGGCGGCTATCAGGTTGCCCTGCTGGAAGCGGGTGAACACGCGGGAGACGGTCTCAACCGCCAGGCCGAGGTAGTTGCCGATCTCATTGCGCGACATGGCCAGGCGGAACTGGTTGGCCGAGAAGCCACGGGCGCGGAAGCGGGCGGACAGGTTGACCAGGAAGGTGGCGATGCGCTCGTCGGCGGTCTTCTTGGAGAGCAGCAGCATCATCTGCTGGTCGTCACGGATCTCGCGGCTCATCACACGCATCAGCTGGCGGCGCAGCTGCGGCAACTGGACGGACAGCTCGTCCAGGCGCTCGAAGGGGATTTCGCAGACCGAGGTGGTTTCCAGCGCTTGGGCGGAAACCGGGTACAGCTCGGTGTCCATGCCGGACAGGCCGACCAGTTCGCTGGGCAGGTGGAAGCCGGTGATCTGCTCCTCGCCCGAGTCGGTCAGGCCGAAGGTCTTCAGGGCGCCGGAGCGCACGGCAAATACCGATTCGAAGGTGTCGCCCTGGCGGAACAGGAAGTCGCCTTTCTTCAGGGGGCGGCCACGCTTGACGATCTCGTCGAGCGAATCCATGTCCTCCATGTTCAGCGAAAGGGGCAGGCACAGGGCGGCTAGGCTGCAGTCCTTGCAGTGGGCCTGGGGCAGGTTGCGCGCCTTGATGATCTCGGACATCCAGGTTTCCTTCATGGCAAACACGTAGAAGGCGTAAGGGTAACGCAGGCTGGGGGGGGAGGGCTAGAAAAAGGCCATCGCAAACGTTGCTCAAGTTGGCGCCGGAACGGCCGAAAACCTGGCGTGAGTCCAAGGGAGCAAGTGTGATGAGGATCGACATCTCCGGTTGGCCATTTTCCAGCCAGCACACGGCGACGCTTCGGGGCGCCAAGGCCGAGGGTGTGAAGGATGCGGCACAGGAGGATGAGACCAAGACCGCCAAGGGCGCGTCCATTTCCGAACAACCAGGTGTGAAGGTGAGCCTTTCCAGGGAGGGGGTGGTCCGCTCCGAGGGGACGGGCAAGGACGATGACATCGATGAGAGCGGACTGCCGGATGCCATCAAGCAGATCCTCAAAATGATCCGCCGCTTGCGGGAGCAGGTGGAGGAGAAGAAGAAGGAGCTTCAGGAGGTGGCGATGGACGGCAGCCTGGATGAGGAAACCCGCAAGCTGCGCCAGCAGCAGTTGCAGGGGGAACTGGCCAGCCTGAACTCAGCGCTGACTACGGCCCTGGTCAACCTGCGCAAGGCGATGAAGGAGTCGAAGCTCAGTGATGAGCAATCGATCAAGGCAATGAGCCTGGCCATGAAGTGAGCGAAAGGCCCGCCCCGTTCGGGGCGGGTTTTTCAGATCACCCGGGAGAAGCGCTGGGTGGTTTCCGGCGTGAGGTAGTGATCGAACAGCATGCACACCGAGCGTACCAGTAGTCGGCCGGTGGGCTGGATGTCGATGCGGCGGTCGGTGAGGCTGATCAGCCCGTCCCGCGCCATGGCTTCGAGCTGGGGCCACACGGCGTCGAAGTATCCCCTGAACTCGATGTTGAAGCGCGACTCGATGGCTTCGAAGTCCAATTCGAACTCGCAGATCAGCTGCTGGATCACCGCGCGGCAGATGCGGTCGTCCTCATTGCAGGACAGGCCTCGACGGGTTGCCAGTTGATCGGTGCCGAGGGTTTCCTGGTAGGTGTTGAGGTTGCTGTCGTTCTGGCAGTACAAGTCGCCGACCTGGCTGATGGCGGAGACGCCCAGGCCGATCAGGTCGCAGTGCCCATGGGTGGTATAGCCCTGGAAGTTACGTTGCAGGCGGCCGTCTTCCTGAGCGATGGAGAGCTCGTCGTCGGGCAGGGCGAAGTGGTCCATGCCGATATAGCGGTAGCCGGCCCGGGTCAGTTGCTCGATGCTGCCCTGGAGCATTTCCAGCTTGTGGGCCGGGCTGGGCAGCTCTTCGCTGCGGATGCGCCGCTGGGGCATGAAGCGTTCCGGCAGGTGGGCGTAGTTGAAGACCGAGAGGCGGTCGGGTTGTAGTGCGATCACCTCTGCGACGGTACGCGCGAAGCTCTCCGGAGTTTGTCGCGGCAGGCCGTAGATCAGGTCGATGTTCACCGAGCGGAACTGCAGGGTCCGGGCCGCTTCGATGATGCCGCGCGTCTCGGACAGGCTCTGCAGGCGATTCACCGCGAGTTGCACGGATGGATCGAGGTCTTGCACGCCCAGGCTGACGCGGTTGAAGCCCAGCTCACGTAGCAGGCCCATGGTGGACCAGTCCGCTTCGCGTGGGTCGATCTCGATGCCGTAGTCGCCCGAGTCGTCGTCCAGCAGGTTGAAGTGCTTGCGCAGGTGGCCCATCAAGCGGCGCAGCTCGTCATGACTGAGGAAGGTGGGGGTGCCGCCGCCGAAGTGCAACTGCTCCACCCGCTGCTGCGGATCGAGGTGGCAGGCGATGAGTTCGATCTCGCGCTCGAGCTTCTCCAGGTAGGGGAGGGCTCGGCCACGGTCCTTGGTGATGACTTTGTTGCAGGCGCAGTAGTAGCAGATGTTCGCGCAGAAAGGGACGTGGACGTAGAGCGACAGCGGGCGCTGTGCCTTGCGGCTGTCGCGCAGGGCGTGCAGCAGGTCGAAGGAGCCGATGCGATCGTTGAATTGCACGGCGGTGGGGTAGGAGGTGTAGCGGGGGCCTGCCGCGTCGTAGCGGCGGATCAGGCCGGAGTCCCAGCGGATATCGTCGAGCATGCGGGCAATCCAGGATCAGCAGTCAGTGGCGCGAGTCTAGGTGCCGCCCGGCCATGGCTTGTTGATCTGAGTCATGCTGTCGCAGAGCCCCGCCGCATGCGGTTGAGCGGTCTTTCGGGGGGGTCAGTGCCCCATCAGCCAGTGCTGGTGCGGGCCGGGAAGCGTCCAGATACCGAACAGCATCACCAGCACACCGCCTGTGATGCGGACGCCGCGCTTGCGCAGCAGGGCGGTCAGGCGTTCGGCGGCGAGGCCGGTGGCCAGCAGCACCGGCCAGGTGCCGAGGCCGAAGGCAAGCATGAGCAGGGCGCTGTCGCCGGCCGACCCCTGGCTCGCGGACCAGAGCAGCGTGCTGTAGACCAGGCCGCACGGCAGCCACCCCCAGAGCGCGCCGAGCAACAGGGCGCGAGGCACGGTGGAGACCGGTAGCAGGCGGCTCGCCACCGGCTGGATATGGCGCCAGAGGCCGCGCCCAAGGGCTTCGATGCGGGTCAGGCCGCTCCACCAGCCGGCGAGATAGAGGCCCATGCACACCAGCAGCAGGCCTGCCACCACGCGCATTGCCGTTGCCGCCGGGCTGTTGGCCACGGCCCAGCCGGCCAGGCCGATGAGCAGGCCGGCCGTGGCGTAGCTGAGGATGCGTCCGAGGTTGTAGGCCAGCAGCAGGCGCAAGCGGCGGGCACGTTGTTCTGGTGGGATGGCCAGGGTCAGGGCGCCCATCAGGCCGCCGCACATGCCGATGCAGTGACCACCGCCCAGTAGGCCGAGGATCAGTGCCGACACCAGTTGCGGGGCAAGGTCAGGCACCGTCGCGGTCCTTGTCCTGCTCGTCGTTCTCGGCCTCGTCCGCCTCGGCGATGCCGGCTTTGTGGCCTGGGTCTTCATCGTCGAAGAGGATGCTGTGGGCGGGGCCGTCGAGGTCGTCGTACTGGCCACTGTCCACTGCCCAGAAGAACAGCCAGATGGCGAAGCCTACCAGGCCGATGGCGACGGGAATGAGGATGTAGAGCGCAGGCATCGGGAGTCTCGTTGTCAGGGCTGGGCGGAGGATGCCGGGCTGGCCGCTAGGTGCGCGCCAGCCGAAGGGCGTTGACCACCACCAGCAGTGAGCTGACCGACATGCCGAAGGCTGCCCAGAGCGGGGTGACCCAGCCCAGGGCAGCGAACGGCAGAACGCTGCCATTGTACAGCGTCGCCCAGGCCAGGTTCTGGATGATGATGCGGCGGGTGCGCGAGGCGACCGACAGCGCCTGGACCAGGCTTTCCAGTCGGTTCGAGAGCAGCACTGCGTCGGCGCTGGTCTTGGCCAGGTCGGTGGCGCTGCCCATGGCCACGCTGATATCAGCGCAGGCCAGAACTGGGACGTCGTTGACGCCGTCGCCCAGCATCAGCACACGCCGGCCTTGCTGGTGCAGCTCCCGCAGGACGTCCAGCTTGGCGTCGGGGCTGAGACCGCCACGGGCGTCGTCGATACCAAGCTGGCGGGCGATCTCGCCGACCATCGGCGAGCTGTCGCCGGACAGCAGCATGATCCGCCAGCCTCTGGCCCTGCAGGCCTCCACCAGCAGCGGGGCGTCTTCGCGCAGACGATCGTCGAGCACCAGCCAGGCCAGCGGCCCGTTGTCATCGCCCAGCAGCAGCCATTGGCCCTGCTGACCTGGAATGGCGGGTGCTGTCCAGCTACCGAGTTCGGCAACGAAGTCGGCCTGGCCAATGCGTAGACGGCGCCCTTCGACGAGGCCTTCAAGCCCTTTGCCGGGGATGCTGCGCACCTCGTCGGCGGCCACCGGCGCACGGCCGAAGGCACGGGCAATGGGGTGTTCGGAGCGGTTTTCGAGTGCAGCGGCCAGGGCCAGGCAGGCGTCGCCGTCCAGGCTCGCGAGGGGGTGGATGGCGCTGAGGGTCAGCCGGCCCTCGGTGAGGGTGCCGGTCTTGTCGAAGATCACCGTGTCGATGTGGTTCAGCCCTTCCAGCACATGCCCCCGGGTCAGCAGGAGCCCGAGCTTGTGCAGACTGCCAGTGGCGGTGGTGAGGGCGGTGGGGGTCGCGAGGGCCAGTGCGCAGGGGCAGGTGGCGACCAGCAGCGACAGCACGACCCAGAAGGCGCGGGAGGCGTCGATTTCCCACCAGATCAGCCCGACCACGGCGGCCGCCAGCAGGACGAAGATGAGGAACCACTGGGCGACCTTGTCCGCCAGTTCGGCGAGGCGCGGCTTGTCGGCCTGGGCGCGTTCCAGCAGGCGCACGATGGCGGACAGCCGGGTCTTGTCGCCCAGGGCCTGTACTTCGAGGGTCAGTGGCCCTTCGACGTTGAGCGTGCCGGCGGTGACGGCATCGCCCGGGTTGCGCGGCAGGGGCAGGTATTCGCCGGTGAGCAGGGACTCGTCGACGCTGGAGCGGCCTTCAAGGATCACGCCGTCGGCTGGCAGCAGGGCGCCTGGCGGTACCAGGACGCGGTCGCCCAGCTTCAGCTCGTCGAGGAGGATGCGCTGGCCTTGTCCGGCGTCATCCAGGCGCAGGCAGGAGGCGGGCAGCAGGTTGACCAGTTGGGCGGTGGCAGCGGCAGTCCGCTCCCGGGCACGGCGTTCGAGGTAGCGTCCGGCCAGCAGGAAGAGGGCGAACATGCCCACGGCGTCGTAGTACAGCTCGCCCGTACCGGTGACCGTCGACCAGATGCCTGCCACGTAGGCACCGCCGATGGCCAGGGACACGGAGACGTCCATGCTCAGGTGGCGGGTGCGCAGGTCCCTCAGGGCGCCGCGGAAGAACTGGCCGCAGCAATAGAAGACGATGGGCGTAGTGAGGAACAGACTGACCCAGCGCAGAATCTTGTCCAGCTCCGGCGTCAGATCGATGTTGAATTCGGGCCAGGTGGCCATTGCGGCCATCATCACCTGCATCCACAGCAGGCCGGCGACACCCAGTTGGCGCATGGCGCGGCGGTTCTCGGTGGCCAGTCGCTCGGCGGCTTCGTCGGCCTTGTAGGGGTGGCCGGCATAGCCGATACGGCGCAGTTCCTTGAGCAGGCCGCTGAGGGGGATCTGACTATCGGCCCAACGTACCTGGAGCCGGTGGTTGGACAGGTTGAGTCGCGCCTCGGCAACACCCGGCAGGCCGCGCAGGTGCTTCTCGATCAGCCAGCCGCAGGCTGCGCAACTGATGCCTTCGATGAGAAGGCTGGTTTCGCTGAGTTCGCCTTCGTGCTGGACGAAGGGCCGCTGGACATCTGCGCGGTCAAACAGCGCCAGTTCGTCCGGCAGGGCGCCGGGAAGGGCGTCGGGGTTGGCGGCGGTCTCGCTGCGATGGCGGTAGTAGCTTTCCAGTCCACCGGCGACGATGGCTTCGGCTACGGCCTGGCAGCCCGGACAGCACATGGCCCTCGTCTCTCCAAGCACGAGGGCCTCGTAAGGGCTGCCGGCAGGAACCGGCAAGCCGCAGTGGTAGCAGTTGAGTGGGGCGGGCATGGGCAGGGCTTATTCGCCGAGCTGGGTTACGCCACCCGCCTCAAGGTTTTCCTCTTCGAAGAGGCGCCAGTCCTGGCCGTTTTCCTGGCCGATCAGCTCGACGAAGCGGCGTCCTCCGACGCCATCTTCCAGGTGCCCGACGTAGAGACCGGATGCCTTGGGCTGGAGCACGACACGGCGATCCTTCTCCGGCTGGGTAGGGGAGAGGAGGCTGAGCACCAGATGCTGGGGCTGGCTCTTGCCGTCGAGACGGATCTCGACCTCGCCGCTGCCATTGTCGAAGCGGAGCTCGGCACGCATGCCCAGGCTTTGGGCCAGGTTCTCGCGCTCCAGGGAGGTGTTGATGCCCTTGCCGACCTCGTAGTAGTTGTCCGCCACCAGGCTCGGTGGGTTCTTGATGGCGACTACCAGCATGGTGGTCCCCAGCACGACGGAGGTGCCGAGGATGCCGAGGATGAACCACGGCCAGGGTTGCTTGTACCAGGGGCTTGGGGCTTCGGACTGCATGCTATTCCCGTTCTAGCGGACGCTGGGGCCGATGAAGCGGCTGTCGGCGTCGTTCTCGATACTGGCGTCATCTGCCGCGTGGACACGGAAGATGATGGTGTTGGTGCTGGACGGCAGCTTCTCCGGGTCGATGGACAGTTCCACCGGTACGGACAGCACTTCGCCTGCCTCGGCACGCACCTCGCGCTTGCCCTCCCAGACCAGGCCATCGAGGCCGTCGGCTTCAAGAACGAAGTCGATGTCCTTCTGAGCCTTGTTCATGATCTTCAAGGTATAGACGTTCTCGATGCGGCCTTGCTCGTTTTCGCGGTAGAGCACCCGATCCTTGATGACGTCCAGCTCCACCAGGGAGCGGGCGCTGACGGCATAGCCGAACAGGCTGATCATCGCGACGAGGGCGGCAGCGTAACCGATCAGGCGGGGACGCAATAGGTGCGTCTGCTGGCCGTTCAGATTGTGTTCAGTGGTGTAGCTGATCAGCCCCTTGGGATAGTTCATCTTCTCCATGATGCTGTCGCAGGCGTCGATGCAGGCAGCGCAGCCGATGCATTCGATCTGCAGGCCATCACGGATATCGATGCCGGTGGGGCAGACCTGGACGCACATGGTGCAGTCGATGCAATCACCCAGGCCCTGGGCCTTGTAGTCGACATTCTTCTTGCGTGGGCCGCGGGATTCGCCGCGACGTGGATCGTAGGAGACGATCAGGGTGTCCTTGTCGAACATCACGCTCTGGAAGCGAGCATAGGGGCACATGTAGATGCACACCTGCTCGCGCAGCCAGCCGGCATTGCCGTAGGTGGCCAAGGTGAAGAAACCGACCCAGAAGTAGGCCCAGCCGTCCGCGTTGCCGGTGAAGAGGTCTGTCATCAGGTCGCGGATGGGGGTGAAGTAGCCGACGAAGGTCAGGCCGGTGACGAAGCCGATCAGCAGCCAGAGGCTGTGCTTGGCCGACTTGCGAAGAAATTTGTTGGCGCTGGCGGGAGCCTTGTCGAGCTTCATGCGTTGGTTGCGGTCACCCTCGGTGACTTTCTCGCACCACATGAAAATCCAGGTCCACACGCTCTGCGGGCAGGTGTAGCCACACCAGACGCGGCCGGCGAACACCGTGATGAAGAACAGGCCGAAGGCGCAGATGATCAGCAGCCACGAAAGAAGGACGAAGTCCTGAGGCCAGAAGGTGGCGCCGAAGATGTAGAACTTGCGTTCCGGCAGGTTCCACCAGACGGCCTGGCGGTCATTCCAGGTCAGCCAGACGGTGCCGAAATAGAGCAGGAAGAGGAATGCGCCTCCTGCCATCCGCAGGTTGCGGAAGAGGCCGGTGAAGGCTCGGGTGTAGATTTTTTCGCGGCTGGCGTAGAGGTCGGTGCTTTGACCGCCTTTTGCCGGGGGAGGGGTAATGTTCTGGACGGGGATCTGTTCGCTCATCTATCTCGTACCACGGCTGTTTGGCTTGCCCCGATCAGTGCTTGCCGAACGGGATCTTAGTGCCACGACACATATGGTACGCCTGATAGCTGCCCGCCATGTGCGACAGTGCGTCGCGCATGGCGGGCATTAGGTGCTGCTTATTTGCCTTCGGCTTCGGTCGCGCCCTTGTGGGAGAGACTGTATACGTAGGCGGCCAGCAGGTGGACCTTGTCGTTACCCAGGTGTTCTTCCTGGGCCGGCATCATGCCCTGGCGACCATAGCGGATGGTCTGCTGCAGTTGGGCAAAGCTGCTGCCGTAGATGAACGCGTTGGGGTGGGTCAGGTTGGGGGCGCCCATCGCCGGCATGCCCTTGCCTTCCGGACCGTGGCAGGCCACGCAGTTGGCGGCGAAGATGGCTTTGCCGTTTTCCGGGTTGGCGTTGGCGTCCTTCGGCAGGTCGCGTCCATCCAGGGTCTTGCGCACGAACGCAGCGACGTCACGCACGCCTTGCTCGCCGATCACTTCGCCCCACGCGGGCATCACGCCGTGACGACCGCCGAGGATGGTGGCCTTGATGGTTTCGGGCTCGCCGCCCCAGCGCCAGTCGGCGTCGGTCAGGTTCGGGAAGCCGTAGGAGCCCTTGGCGTCGGAGCCGTGGCATACCGAGCAGTTGGAGGCGAAGAGACGGCCGCCCATTTTCAGGGCCTTCTCGTCCTTGGCCACTTCCTCGATGGGCATGGCGGCGTACTTCTTGAACAGTGGGCCGTATTGTTGCTCGGCCTTGTACATTTCCTTTTCCCACTGGTGCACGCCGGTCCAACCGCTCTGGCCGTCGGCAAAAGGCTTGTTTTCAGCGACTTTGTCGTAGCCAGGGAAGAAGCCTTTCCAGTTGCCCATGCCCGGGTAGAGGACAAGGTAGCCGACGGCGAACACCAGGGTGCCGACGAACAGCATGAACCACCACTTGGGCAGCGGGTTGTCGTACTCCTCGATGCCGTCGAAGGCGTGGCCGAGGGTTTCTTCAGTGGTTTCCTGGCGCTGGCCCTTGCGGGTGGCAAAGATCAGCACCGCCAGTGCCACCAGGGTGGCGCTGGTCAGGAGGGTTACGTACCAACTCCAGAACGTGGTCATTCGCTCTTACTCCTAGAAGCTTCGTCGTCGCGCTTGGTGTCCGTCGGCTTGTCGTCGGCGAAGGGCAGGTTGGCAGCTTCGTCGAAGCTGCTCTTGCGCTTGCCGTTGTAGGCCCAGAGGACGACGCCGATGAAGGCGACGAACACCAGGATGGTTCCCAGCCCGCGGAGAGTCTGGATATCCATCGTGCTTACCGTTTGTTCTTGATCGAGGTGCCCAGACCCTGGAGGTACGCCACCAGGGCGTCCATCTCGGTCTTGCCCTTGACCGCGTCACGTGCACCGGCAATGTCATCGTCGGTGTAGGGGACGCCGAGGGTACGAAGCGCTTGCATCTTGGCAGCGGTGTCTTTGCCGTCGAGCTTGTTCTCAACCAGCCAGGGGTAGGAGGGCATCTTCGACTCGGGTACCACGTTGCGCGGGTTGTACAGGTGCGCGCGGTGCCAGTCGTCGGAGTAGCGGCCGCCTACGCGGGCCAGGTCCGGGCCGGTCCGCTTGGAACCCCACAGGAAGGGGTGGTCCCAGACGCTTTCACCGGCAACCGAGTAGTGGCCGTAGCGCTCGGTCTCGGCGCGGAAGGGGCGAACCATCTGCGAGTGGCAGCCAACGCAGCCTTCACGGATGTAGATGTCGCGGCCTTCCAGCTCCAGCGCGGTGCGCGGCTTCATGCCTTCGACCGGGGTGTTGGTCACGTCCTGGAAGAACAGCGGGACGATCTGCACGAGACCGCCGATGCTAACGGCGATCACCATGAACAGTGCCAGCAGACCGACGTTCTTCTCGACTAATTCGTGTTGCTTCATTAGTGAGCTCCTTGCGGAATCTGGGCAGCCGCATCGTACTCGGCCGGCTTGGCGGCGCGTACGGTACGGAAGGTGTTGTAGGCCATCAGCAGCATGCCGGTCACGAAGAAGGCACCGCCGATCATGCGCACCAGGTAGCCCGGATGGCTGGCCTCAAGGGCTTCGACGAAGGAGTAGGTGAGGGTGCCGTCTTCGTTGACTGCGCGCCACATCAGACCCTGGGTGATGCCGTTGACCCACATGGAGGCGATGTACAGAACGGTACCGATGGTGGCCAGCCAGAAATGCGCGTTGATCAGGCCGACGCTGTGCATCTGCTCGCGACCGAACACCTTCGGGATCAGGTGGTACAGCGAACCGATGGAGATCATCGCCACCCAGCCGAGGGCGCCGGCATGTACGTGGCCGATGGTCCAGTCGGTGTAGTGGGAAAGGGCGTTGACGGTCTTGATGGCCATCATCGGGCCTTCAAAGGTGGACATGCCGTAGAAGGCCAGGGAAACCACCAGGAAGCGCAGGATGGGATCGGAGCGCAGCTTATGCCAGGCACCCGACAGGCTCATCATGCCGTTGATCATGCCGCCCCAGCTCGGAGCCAGCAGGATCAGGGACATGGCCATGCCCAGGGACTGAGCCCAGTCCGGCAGCGCGGTGTAGTGCAGGTGGTGCGGACCGGCCCAGATGTACAGGGTGATCAGCGCCCAGAAGTGCACGATGGACAGGCGGTAGGAGTAAATCGGACGCTCGGCCTGCTTCGGAACGAAGTAGTACATCATCCCCAGGAAGCCGGTGGTCAGGAAGAAGCCCACCGCGTTGTGGCCGTACCACCACTGGATCATGGCGTCGGTAGCGCCGGCATACAGTGAGTAGGACTTGGTCAGGGTGACCGGGATTTCCATGCTGTTGACGATGTGCAGCATGGCGGTAACCAGGATGAAGGCCCCGAAGAACCAGTTACCGACATAGATGTGTTTGGTCTTGCGCTTGATCACGGTGCCGAAGAACACGAGCGCGTAGGTGATCCAGACCACCGCCAGCAGGATGTCGATCGGCCACTCCAGCTCGGCGTACTCCTTGGAGGAGGTGTAGCCCAGCGGCAGGGTGATGACCGCCAGCACGATCACCGCTTGCCAACCCCAGAAGGTGAACGCGGCGAGAGTGTCGGAGATCAGGCGAGCCTGGCAGGTGCGCTGTACCACGTAGTAGGACGTGGCGAACAGGGCGCAACCACCGAAGGCGAAGATCACCGCGTTGGTATGCAAGGGGCGCAGACGGCCGAAGCTGGTCCACGGAAGGTTCAGGTTGAGTTCCGGCCACACAAGTTGTGCGGCAATGAACACGCCTAGACCCATCCCAATGACCCCCCAGATCACCGTCATAATGGCGAACTGGCGGACCACCTTATAGTTATAAGCAGTCTGACTGATTGCTGTGCTCATGCTAGGGGTTCCACGGTTAATGGAGTTTTTCGGGACAAAAAAGCGGCGGCAAGTATGGAGAAAGAGGGTATGCAATGCAACGACACATGCCGTCACAAACCCGCTTTCCAAGCCCTCTGGAAAGGGTTTCCAACCTGTTTGCCAGGTGTCCCGACCGTGGTTTCCCAGTGATCGGTTCCAGTGCTTTCGAGAGGGGAAAGTCGCCTCGTGGTTATGCCGGGCGGCGACTACGGACCATATTAGTGCAAGGCCCAACTCGTAAAAGGCTACTGGTCGGAACGGGTGCGACATCGCGTCGCACTATATATAAGGAGGGGTGGACACCTCCCTGTGTCCGGTTTGCCCTTCTTGCGTTGGGCTGCCTTTGCGCGGCTTCCGTCAGGCGCCTTTCGGGCCGGGCGGGGTGGCGACGCCTCCTTGCGTCGCCGGTCTCGGGTTACTCCGCTGCGACCTTGTCACCGTCCTTGCGGGACAGGCTGTACACGTAGGCGGCCAGGATGTGGACCTTGTCCTGGCCCAGGTATTGTTCCTGAGCGGGCATCTGGCCGTTGCGACCGTAGCGGATGGTGTGCTGCAACTGAGCCAGGCTGGAGCCGTAGATCCAGGCAGCGGGCTTGGTCAGGTCCGGAGCGCCCATGGCCGGGGTGCCATGGCCCTCCGGGCCGTGGCAGGCCACGCAGGTGCTGGCGAACAGGGCCTTGCCGGCGGTCACGTCGACCTTGGTGTCTTCCGGCAGCTTCAGACCGGCCAGGTCCTGGCGGACATAGGCGGCTACGTTCTTGACGCCATCCTCACCGAGTACTTCACCCCAGGCCGGCATGGCAGCTATGCGACCGTGGAGAATGGAAGCCTTGATGGTTTCGGCATCGCCGCCCCAGCGCCAGCTGTTGTCGGCCAGGTTCGGGAAGCCGACGGCACCCTTGGCGTCCGAGCCGTGGCAGATGGAGCAGTAGGTGGCGAACAGGCGGCCACCCATCTTCAGGGCCTGCGGGTCCTGGGCAACGGCTTCTATCGGCATTGCCGAATACTTGGCGAAGATCGGGCCGTACATCTCGTTGGCCTTGTCCACCTCGCGCTGCCACTGCTTGTCCTGGGTCCAGCCGCCTTCATAGCCCGGCAGTACGCCCTTCCAGTTGCCCAGGCCCGGGTAGAGCGCCAGGTAGCCGAACGTGAAGATGATGGTGCCGACGAACAGCATGAACCACCACTTGGGCAGCGGGTTGTCGTACTCCTCGATGCCGTCGAAGCTGTGGCCCATGGTCTTGTCGACCGTGCCCTTGGCCTCGCCCTTGCGGGTGGCGAAAACCAGCCAGAGCAGCGCCACCAGGGTGAACAGGGTGAGCAGGGAGATGTACCAGCTCCAGAAAGTGCTCATTCGAATGTGCTCCTAGAATCATTCCGGTCTTGCGGGCTTGGCAGGTCGTCGCCGAAGGGCAGCAGGGCGGCCTGGTCGAAATCGGCCTTGCGGCGCCCGCTGTAGGCCCAGCAGATAACCCCGATCATCGCGACCAGCACCGTCAGGGTGCCCAGGCCGCGAAGCGTTCCGATGTCCATGCCTTACCTCTTGTTCTTCAGGCTGGTGCCGAGCACCTGCAGGTAGGCCACCAGTGCGTCCATCTCGGTCTTGCCCTTCACGGCATCGGAGGCACCGGCGATGTCTTCCTCGGTGTAGGGAACGCCCAGCGTGCGCATGGCCGAGAGCTTGGCGGCGGTGTCCTTGCCGTCCAGGGTGTGCTCGACCAGCCAGGGGTAGGCGGGCATCTTCGACTCGGGCACCACGTTGCGCGGGTTGTACAGGTGCGCACGGTGCCAATCGTCGGAGTAGCGGCCGCCTACGCGGGCCAGGTCCGGGCCGGTCCGCTTGGAGCCCCAGAGGAAGGGGTGGTCCCACACGCTTTCACCGGCAACCGAGTAGTGGCCGTAGCGCTCGGTCTCGGCGCGGAAGGGGCGGACCATCTGCGAGTGGCAGCCGACGCAGCCTTCGCGGATGTAGATGTCGCGGCCTTCCAGCTGCAGGGCGGTGTAGGGCTTCATGCCTTCGACCGGGGTGTTGGTCACGTCCTGGAAGAACAGCGGGACGATCTGAACCAGGCCGCCGATGCTGACGGCCAGGATCATGAACAACGCCATCAGGCCGACGTTCTTCTCGATGACTTCATGCTTTTTCATCTATCGGCTCCTCAGGCGATCTGGGCGATGGCGTCGTACTCGGCCGGCTTGGCCGCCTTGACGGTGCGGTAGGTGTTGTAGGCCATCAGCAGCATGCCGGAGAGGAAGATCGCGCCGCCGATCATGCGCACCACGAAGCCGGGGTGGCTGGCTTCCAGCGCTTCGACGAAGGAGTAGGTGAGGGTGCCGTCCTCGTTGACTGCACGCCACATAAGGCCCTGGGCGATGCCGTTGACCCACATCGAGGCGATGTACAGAACGGTGCCGATGGTGGCCAGCCAGAAGTGCGCGTTGATCAGGCCGACGCTGTGCATCTGCTCGCGACCGAACACCTTCGGGATCAGGTGGTACAGCGAGCCGATGGACACCATGGCAACCCAGCCGAGGGCGCCGGCGTGTACGTGGCCGATGGTCCAGTCGGTGTAGTGGGAGAGGGCGTTGACGGTCTTGATGGCCATCATCGGGCCTTCGAAGGTGGACATGCCGTAGAAGGCCAGGGAGACCACCAGGAAGCGCAGGATCGGATCGTCGCGCAGCTTATGCCAGGCGCCCGACAGGGTCATCATGCCGTTGATCATGCCGCCCCAGCTCGGAGCCAGCAGGATCAGGGACATCACCATGCCCAGGGACTGTGCCCAGTCCGGCAGCGCGGTGTAGTGCAGGTGGTGCGGACCGGCCCAGATGTAGACGGCGATCAGTGCCCAGAAGTGCACGATGGACAGGCGATAGGAGTAGACCGGACGGCCAGCCTGCTTCGGCACGAAGTAGTACATCATCCCCAGGAAGCCGGCGGTCAGGAAGAAGCCCACCGCGTTGTGGCCGTACCACCACTGGATCATGGCGTCAGTGGCGCCCGAGTAGAGGGAGTAGGACTTGGTCAGGGTGACCGGGATTTCCAGGTTGTTGACGATGTGCAGAATGGCCACGGTCAGGATGAATCCGCCGAAGAACCAGTTGCCCACGTAGATGTGCTTGGTGCGGCGCTTCATCACGGTGCCGAAGAACACCAGGGCGTAGGCCACCCAGACAACGGTGATGAGCAGGTCGATCGGCCATTCCAGCTCTGCGTATTCCTTCGAGCTGGTCCAGCCCATCGGCAGGCTGATCGCGGCGAGCACGATCACCAGTTGCCAACCCCAGAAGGTGAAGGCCGCGAGGCCATCGGACACCAAGCGGGTCTGGCAAGTACGCTGGACGGCGTAGTAAGAGGTCGCGAACAGCGCGCAGCCACCGAAGGCGAAGATCACCGCGTTGGTGTGCAGCGGGCGCAAGCGGCCAAAGCTGGTCCAGGGAAGGTTGAAATTGAGCTCCGGCCAGGCCAACTGAGCGGCAATGAGAACGCCGAGCCCCATCCCGACGATTCCCCAGACCACCGTCATGATGGCGAACTGGCGGACCACCTTGTAGTTGTAGGCGGTACTGACTTCTGTGTTCATGTGCTTGGGCTTCCGTACACGGTTTTTTAGGAATTGCCGGGAAAGCATGGTTAAACACCCGTTTTGCCCCATTGATCTGGATCAACAGCCAACAGCTAGCGGAGAAGTCCGAATGTTCGTGTGGGAGAGGCCTTCAGGCCCGACTGACAGCACCCTGATACTGGCCCACGGCGCAGGCGCGCCGATGGACAGCCCGTTCATGGATGAAATGGCGCAAAGACTTGCGCAGAGCGGCATCGCGACCGTGCGTTTCGAGTTTCCGTACATGGCCGCGAGACGCGAAGACGGGCGTCGCCGTCCCCCCAATCCGCAGGCCCGATTGCTCGATTGTTGGCGGGACGTGCATGCCCGGGTGCGACAGCAGGTCACGGGGCAACTGGCCATCGGTGGCAAGTCCATGGGCGGGAGGATGGCCAGCCTGCTGGCTGATGAGCTGAAGGCCGACGCCCTGGTCTGCCTCGGTTATCCCTTCTACGCCGCCGGCAAGCCCGAGAAGCCCCGGGTGGCGCACCTGGCGGATCTGCGCACCCGCACCCTCATCGTCCAGGGCGAGCGGGATGCCCTCGGCGACCGCGAAACCGTCGCCGGCTACTGCCTTTCCGACGCCATCCAACTGCACTGGCTGGAAGCCGCGGACCATGACCTGAAGCCTCTCAAGGCGTCCGGCCACACCCACGGCGAGCACCTCCAGGCTGCCGCCGAGCAGATCGCCCGATTCCTCAAGGGGTGAACGGGGGAGGGCGGGTCAGCGGCGCAGCAAGTCCAACGCGCCGCCGCCTTCCTTCACCGTCTGCAGGATGATTTCCGAACGGATGTCGGTCACCCCGTGGGCCCGGTTAAGGCGCGACACGATGAAGTCGGAGAACTGCTTAAGGTTGCGCGCCTGCACCCGCAGCACATAGTTGCTCGCCCCCGTCACGATGTAGGCGCTGACCACTTCCGGCCAGCCCTGTACCTGCTCCACGAAGCGCTCGTGCCAGTCCGCCTCGTCCTGGCGCATGGACACATGCACCAGCGCCTCCAACTCCACCCCCAGGCGCTCCGCGTCCAGCACCGGCCGATACCCCCGCACGATGCCGCTGTCCTCCAGGTTGCGCAGGCGCCGCAGGCAGGCCGACGGCGACAGCGAGACCCGCTCCGCCAGCTCCTGGTTGCTGATACGGCCGTCGTGTTGCAGGCAGTGGAGGATGCGAATGTCAGTGCTGTCCAGGATCATGAGAATAAAATTTCAGGAAAGTTTGTTTTTATAGAATTTACTGCGGCCACATGACGCAAGCGTCGCAAAGATAGCACGATAATTCGAAGGCCTTTGCAGCATGATTTTTTCGCCCAACGAGGAGAAGACCATGCGCAATGAGCCGTTGCTGTGGGACATCAGCCCACCCCTGAACAGCCAGACCCCCACTTGGCCTGGCGACACCCCCTTCCAGCAGCACACCACCTGGCAGATCGATGCGCACTGCCCGGTCAACGTCGGGTGCATCACCCTCTCGCCCCACACCGGCGCCCACGCCGACGCCCCGCTGCACTACGACCCGGCTGGTGTCGCCATCGGCGCCGTCTCGCTCGCGCCCTACCTCGGCCCCTGTCGCGTCATCCACTGCCTGGACGCCGAGGGCCTCGTCGAGCCCCATCACCTGCAGCCGCACCTCGCCGGCGTTCCGCCCCGGGTGCTGATCCGCACCTGCCAGACCGCCCCGCAGGACCATTGGCCCGACACCTTCACCGCCATCACCGCCGACGCCATCGCACTGCTCGCCGCCCATGGCGTCTGCCTGGTGGGCACCGACACCCCGTCCCTCGACCCCCAGCACAGCAAGACCCTCGACGCCCACCGCGCCGTCGCCGCCCACTGCATGGCGATCCTCGAAGGTTTGGTGCTCGACGAGGTAGTCCCCGGCGATTACGAGCTCATCGCCCTGCCGCTCAAGTTCACCCATCTCGATGCCAGCCCGGTTCGCGCCGTGCTGCGTCGCCTGTCGACCTAGGAGCCGACCATGACAACAAGACAGACCTGCCTCGACCTCGACGCCCGTGATGCCCTCGCGCCCCTGCGAGATGACTTCGCCCTGCCCGAAGGCGTCATCTACCTCGACGGCAACTCCCTCGGCGCGCGCCCCAAGGCCGCCCTGGAGCGTGCCCGGCAAGTGGTGGAGGACGAATGGGGCACAGGCCTGATCGGCAGTTGGAACGAAGCCGGCTGGCGCGGCCTGCCCGAGCGCCTCGGCAACCAACTGGCCGAGCTCATCGGCGCCGGCCAGGACGAAGTGGTGATCACCGACACCACCTCCATCAACCTCTTCAAGGTCCTGGTCGCCGCCCTGCGCGTGCAGGCCCAGCGAGACCCCTCGCGCAAGGTCATCGTCACCGAAACCAGCAACTTCCCCACCGACATCTACATGGTCGAAGGCCTCGCCGACCTGCTCCAGCAGGGCTACAGCCTGCGCCTGGTGGACACCCCCGAAGAGCTGCCTGCCGCCATCGGCACCGATACCGCCGTCGCCCTCATCACCCAGGTCAACTACAAGACCGGCTACCTGCACGACATGCAGGCCCTCACCGCACTGGCCCATGAATGCGGCGCGCTGACCATCTGGGACCTCTGCCACTCCGCCGGCGCCGTGCCCATCGACCTCACCGCCGCCAAAGCCGACTACGCCATCGGCTGCACCTACAAGTACCTCAACGGCGGCCCGGGCTCCCCGGCCTTCGTCTGGGTCGCCCCCGCCCTGCGCGAACTGGTCTGGCAGCCGCTGTCCGGCTGGTGGGGCCATGCCCGCCAGTTCGGCATGGAGCCTGCCTACGAGCCGGCCCCCGGCATCGGCCGCTACCTCTGCGGCACCCAGCCGATCACCTCCATGGCCATGATCGAGTGCGGCCTCGAGGTCTATGGCCGAACCAGCATGGAGGCCCTGCGGGAGAAGTCCCTGGCCCTCACCGACCTCTTCATCGAGCGCGTGCAGGCCCGCTGCGGCCAGCACCCGCTCACCCTGGTCACCCCCCTGGAGCACGCCCGCCGTGGCAGCCACGTCAGCTACGAGCACCCCGAGGGCTATGCCATCGTTCAGGCGCTGATCGAGCGGGGCGTAGTCGGCGACTACCGCGAGCCGCGCATCATGCGCTTTGGCTTCACCCCCCTCTACACCCGTTTCGTCGATGTCTGGGACGCCGCCGAACGCCTCGGCGAGATCCTCGACGGCGAAACCTGGCGGCAGGAGCGCTTCATGGCGCGCAAGCAAGTGACCTGACCACCCCGAGAGGCGCCCGGAAGGGCGCCTCCACCTCTCACCCATAACCACAACAAAAGGTCGATGAGATGAACACCGCACGATTGGCCCGCGCCGCCTTGCTCCTGGGTGGCATCACCGTTACCCCGCTGATGGCCGCCGAAAGCCCCGAAGGTTTCCTCGAAGGCAGCCGCCTGCAGCTCAACCAGCGCAACTTCTACTTCCACCGCAACCTGCTCAACAACCCGGGCGGGCAGAACTATCGCGAGGAGTGGGCCCACGGCTTCACCCTCGACTACCAGTCCGGCTACACCCAGGGCACCGTTGGTTTCGGCCTGGACGCCTACGCCAACCTCGGCCTCAAGCTCGACAGCAACCGTGCCCGCACCGGCACCGACCTGCTGCCGATCGACTCCCGGGGCCGCCCCGAAGACAGCCAGGCCGAGATTGGCGGCGCCCTCAAGCTGCGTGTTTCCCGCACCGAATTGAAGTACGGCAGCCAGGCCCTCATGAACCCCGTGTTCGGCACCGGCAACGCCCGCCTGTTCGCTCCCATGCCCATCGGCTTCTCCCTAGGCAGTCGTGAGGTGGAGAACCTGCTGCTGGAGGCCGGGCACTTCACCGCCGGCAACGACGGCAACTCCACCAACAGCGACGGCGCCCTCAAGGCCCTGTTCGCCCAGGTGGAAACCCGTCGCGCCGACTACCTCGGCGGCCAGTGGACACCCAGCGACGCCACCAGCCTCTCCGTCTATGCCTCGCGCTATGAGGACATCTGGCGCCAGTACTACCTCGGCGCCGGCCAGCGCTTCGACCTGGCCGACCAGCAGGCCCTGACCCTCGACTTCAGCCTCTACCGCACCCTCGACCAGGGCCGCAGCCTGGCCGGACGGATCGACACCACCGCCTGGTCCACCTCCGCCCGCTACCGCTTCGGCGCCCATGCCCTGACCCTGGCGCACCAGCGCGTGAACGGCGACCAGCCCTTCGACTACCTCGGTTTCGACCGCCAGCCCGGCACCTCCATCTACCTCGCCAACTCCGTCCAGGTCCTCGATTTCAACGCACCCAACGAGCGCTCCTGGCAAGTGCGCTACGACCTCGATTTCGCCCCCTTCGGCGTGCCCGGCCTCAGCTTCATGAGCCGCTACATCCGTGGCGACCACATCGACGACAGCCATCGCAGCAGCCCCAGCGCCTACCAGCGCTACGGCGAGGCTGGCAAGCGTTGGGAGCGCGACATCGAGCTCGGCTATGTCGTCCAGGGCGGAACCGCCAAGGACCTCTCCATCCGCCTGCGCCAGGCCAGCATCCGCTCCACCGCCCAGGTCGGCCGGGCCGACACCGCCGACAACAACGAACTGCGGGTGATCATCGACTACCCGCTGCAACTGCTCTGAGCCCCGCATAACGACAACACCGAGGCACACGATGAACGACAAGACAGGATTCGCCGCCATCACCGCGCGGGAGCAGGGCCTCAAGCGCCAGCTCACCTCCGGCCAGATGGCCATGATCGCCATAGGCGGTGCCATCGGCACCGGCCTGTTCATGGGCAGCAGCTTCGCCATCGGCTTCGCCGGCCCCGGCGTGCTCATCAGCTACGCCATCGGCGCCCTGATCGCCCTGCTGCTGATGGGCTGCCTGGCCGAAATGACCGTCGCCCACCCCACCTCCGGCTCCTTCGGCGCCTACGCCGAGTTCTACGTCAGCCCCCTGGCGGGCTTCCTCGTCCGCTACGCCTACTGGGCCGCCATCGTCCTCGCGGTCGGCACCGAAGTGACCGCCATCGCCCTGTACATGAAGCACTGGTTCCCCGCCGTCGCCGGTTGGGTCTGGATCCTGCTGTTCTCCGCCGGCCTGGTGGTCACCAACGCCATCAGCGTCAAAGCGTTCGGGCATTTCGAATACGCTTTCTCGGCCATCAAGATCGCCGCCATCGTCGCCTTCATCCTGCTCGGCGCCTGGCTGGTGTTCGGTGGCGGCGACCCCGCCTACGGCTTCCACCACTACGTCGCCCACGGCGGTTTCATGCCCAACGGCATCTCCGGCGTGTGGATCGCCGTGATCATCTCCATCTTCAGCTACCTCAGCATCGAGATGATCGCCGTCGCCGCCGGTGAAGCCGAGCAACCGGAAGTGGCCGTCAAGCGTGCCTTCCGTGTCACCATGGCGCGCCTGCTGGTGTTCTACATCCTCACCCTGGCGCTGATCCTCGCCCTGGTGCCATGGAACCAGTCGGGGCAGGGCGAGCAGAGCCCCTTCGTCATGGTGATGGAGCAGGTGGGCATTCCCGGCGCCACCGGGCTGATCAACTTCGTCATCCTTGTCGCCGCCCTGTCGGCCATGAACAGCCAGCTCTACACCACCACCCGGATGATGTTCAGCCTCGCCCGCGCCGGCCATGCCCCGCGCATCATGGGGCGGCTCGGCAGCAACGGCGTCCCGCTCAACGCCCTGGCCCTGTCGTGTACCGGCATCGCCCTGGCCACCCTGGTCAACCTGGTGTTCCCGGAAGAGTCCTTCATGCTGATGATGGCCATCTCCATCTTCGGCGCGCTGTTCGCCTGGATGATGATCTTCCTCACCCACTACCGCTTCCGCCGCTATCACGCGCGCAACGGCGGCCTGCAGCTGTCCTTCCGCATGTGGGGCTTCCCCTGGGCGACCTTGCTCGGGCTCGGGTTGATGGTGGCCGTGCTCATTACCACCGCCTTCGTCCCGGCCTTCCATATGACCCTGGTCTTCGGCATCCCCTTCCTGCTGGTGCTGTGCGGCGCCTATCGCCTGCTCACACGGCGTGCCAGCCTGCTGGTGGAGGCCGACCAGGCGCCGGTGGGGGAGAGCTGACGCCGCCGCAACCCACCTGGAAAAAGACACGCTTCGGCGTGTCTTTTTCGTTGCGGCGTCGAAGCACACGCGCCTCCATCTGCGAACCCATCGACAGAAACTCATCCCGGGGATTGACCCGGCCCATGCCCCGTTGATGATGGCGCCCTGGGCACGCCCATCCGCAGGCAGGGAAGCCGCTTCGCCGGGCGTCGAGGATGAACCCTACAAGGAAGTCGGCACCATGCAGGGCATGGCATTGATCGGGATGCTGCTGGTGGGCACGCTGCCCGCGCTGCTCCCCGGGCGGCGAGCGTTTCTGGTGGCCCTGGCCGGGGTGGCCGTGCTCTACGGGGCGCAAGTCGCCTGGTTCTTCCGGGCCGTGGAGCGGGACGCGGCCGAGGGGCCCGCCTTCATGGCCGGTATCGCCGTGCTGGGCGTCGAGCAGGTGCTCATCGTTGCCTCGATCATCGGCCGGCTCATCGCCCACTTCCTGGCCCGCCGCCTGGGCCGGTACGCGCGGGCTGGCCTGATCTGCGGGCTTGCCCTGCTGGCGACCAGCCTCTGCGCCTTCTCGCTGAGCGCTTACGCCTCGCCCATGCTCATGGGCGCTGCAGCGCCGTTCGTCTGGTTCTGCCTGGCCTTGCTGCTGGCGCCTCGCTCTCGCCCGGTCCTGTCATCCACCTGACCTGAGCCTGCTGGAAGATGCCGAGTGCCGACCCTGACGGCCAGCCGTATGCACTGCTCAGGCGCGGCGGTAGTTTGCTTGCCAAGCAGTTTCCCGACAGTTGGACAGGGAGTGTTGGCGTGCCTCCTTCGCGTAACCCGCTCGGCGAAGTTCTGCCCGGACGTTTTCGCAGCCAGTGAGGTTGAGGGGGCGCCTTTAGCGCACACCCCGTTTGGCTTGGCTACGCTGAGGGATGCCGCTCCAGCCATGGAGCGAGCACGGCGTGTTTTTATGGGTTTGAAAGTGCCTCGCCCAACGCTAAAAGGAGCTCATCATGCTGTTCAGAAAGAGCCAAGTCAGCCTTGCCCCCAAAACCCCCCAGGACGAAGCCAGCCTCCAGCGCCTACGCGCCATAGAGGACAACGTCGCGTGCGTCTGCTTCACGCCCCGAGGTGACATCCTCACCGCCAACCCCCTGTTCCTACAGGTGGTCGGTTACACCGAGCAGGAGGTGCTCGGCAAGCACCACCGCATCTTCTGCGAAGACAGCTTCCGCAACTCCAGTGACTACGAGCGCTTCTGGACGTCCCTCGCCAACGGCATCTCCCAACGCGGCGTGTTCAAGCGCATTGCCAAGAGCGGCGCAGTGATCTGGCTGGAGGCGACCTACTTCCCCGTCAAGGACGCCACCGGTCGTGTGGTCGAAGTGTTGAAGATCGCCAGCGACGTCACCGAGAAACATGCCGACATGCTGGTGCTGGCCGCACTGAGCGATGCGCTGCGCCGCTCCATGGCCATGATCGAGTTCACCCCCGACGGCGAGATCATCGACGCCAACGACAACTTCCTACGCCTCATGGGCTACAGCCTCAACGGCCTCAAGGGCCGCCACCACCGCATGCTTTGCTTCGACGAGTTCTACAGGGAGAACCCCAATTTCTGGGCCAGCCTCAAGGCCGGCAACTTCCACCGCGGCCACTTCGAGCGCAAGACCGCCTCAGGCAGCACCGTGCACATCGAGGCCAGCTACAACCCGGTGAAGGACGAATCCGGAACCGTGTTCAAGGTGGTCAAGTTCGCCATCGACGTCACCGAACAGGTGCACCGCAACGAAGAGGTCCGGCGTGCCGCCGAACTGTCCTTTGCCACCGCCGAGGAGACCGCGCAGATCTCCAACCGGGGCATGGATTCGCTCAACCAGTCGGTGGCGATCTCCGCCACCACCCTGACCATGGTGAACACCGCCGTGGACCTCATCTCCAAGCTGAACCTTCAGGCCAAGGACATCGAGAACATCGTCACCACCATCCAGGGCGTCGCCGAGCAGACCAACCTGCTGGCCCTCAATGCCGCCATCGAAGCGGCGCGGGCAGGGGACATGGGACGCGGCTTCGCCGTGGTGGCCGACGAAGTGCGGCAACTGGCCGGGCGCACCAGCGGTGCCACTGTCGAGATCAAGAGTGTGGTCACCGAAAACGTGAAGATGACCCAGCAGATCGACGACTACATGAAGAAGATCGAGGCCAGCGCCAAGGACAACAACGCGCAGATCTCCACCGTCGCCACCATCATGGGCGAGATCAGCCGGGGCGCCGAACACGTCGCCAAGGTGGTCTCGGCGCTCTTCAAGTAACCCTGTCGGAGGCGCCCTCCAGCGGGCTCGCCGGCTCGCTCTTCATGCGCAGCATCTCGATGCCGTGTTGCGCCACCCGCCGGCACAGCGTCGCCCGGGAGATGTCCCATGCGCGCAAGGCCAAGGCCCGCGGAGTGGGCGCCAGCCACGCGCTGGCCCCGAATGAATGCGACGTCCTCGCCGAGAACCGCGCGCTCACCCAGAGCCTGGGCGCCGCGTCAGCATTCGAATGCATCGGCAACAAGCACACCGCCAAGCTCGCCATCGACGCCATCGACGCCATCCGCAAGGCCGGCACCTGCGTGCTGGTAGGCATCTTCGAAGAGCCCAGCTCGTTCAACTTCTTCGAACTGGTGGCCACCGAGAAACAGGTCCTCGGCGCCCTGGCCTGCAACGGCGAATTCGCCGACGTCATCGCCTTCATCGCCGACGGCCGTCTCGATATCACGCCCCTGGTCACCGGCCGCATCGAACTGGAGCAGATCGTCGAGAAGGGCTTCGAAGAGCTGGTGCACAACAAGGAGCACAACGTGAAGATCATCGTTTCCCCGCGTGCGGCATAAGCCCCGACTGAGGCCGCGAACTGCGGCCTGACCCCGGCGCCAGGCCGGGTTTTTTAATGTGGGAGGGGGAATAGGTGGACCTTTGATGGGTAGGTATCGGCCAGAAGCGGACGTTTGCCAAAGCTCGTTTGTGAGGATTCGTGGCGTGTACGAAGCCCGGGGCGATTCACGCCTCATAATCGAGCGCGCATCAGACCGATCAGTGAAATCTGCCTGTTTGGGGCGATCAAACGTTCAATAGGTTATCGAGACTGGCTCAATTCTCTAATTTTATAAGCAAGCAACCACAAGCGATCTTGCCCCCAAGCACTCAATATCTCCTTGCCATTGGAATTCAATAGGCGATAACTTGGTACGCCCCAATTGCCGAACTCGTACATCGCCAATCGATTTGTTTCAAGTGTCGTTGCCCAGGAATTATCATGAAGATGGTGTCTTGCTTCGTCCCACCTTAATCCCGCCAGTTCTACGATGCTCTTCATGCCGCTCATGGAGTTTGCATTAATCCCTCTTGCAAAAACTCCATTAAGGAAGGCTCCAATAAAATCATTCCCCTTATTTTGTTGTGATGCCCACATATAAATGCTGTAGCCACGCAATGTAGGCTCGCCAATTGGATCATAGAAGTTGTCAAATGCTACGCCTAGTGTTTTGGCTTCCCGGCTAGAATCGGTGGCAATATAGATCTTTTTCGCTCGAGAAGCAGGCACGCCTCGCATAACCATTGGCAACACTGGTCTTACGACTAAGTTAATCCCAGAGTCCTTGGCGAGTTTGATCGTGGGTTCCCATGCGATGGCCGTATAGGGGCTGCGAAGTGAAACAAAAAACTCAAGGGTTAGCTCTTTAGCACCATCATTAAATACTTCCGGAATTTCGGGGCGAGGAGCAACTAATGAGCTTTTAGAGTTTTTACATGCGCCCAGGGAGATTAGTCGGTTTTCAAGATGATAGAGGCGGTCGACGCCCCAGTACCATTCGCCTTCGTAGTAAAACATGGCCGTATTGTAGTGCTTCAATTTTTTGCGACGACTGACGCCAGATTCAAGTGCCAGGGCAACTTCTTCTGCTGAGGCGGATCCGTATTTTTCAGCTAAGTCTTTTAAGCCCTCTTCATTGTTATTCCACAAGAAACTACTAACTTCGACGCCGGCACTCACAAAGTCATCTGGGTGGAGTCGGCATAAAACTGCATTGGCAATGGCAACAAGTCTCGTGTCGGGCAGCGCTTCTGTGCTATTGAAGCTTAGGCCATAATAAGGAGCAACATTGGCCGCGTCCCTTCTAGACATATCTCGCCATAATTCAAGCTCAGGAAAGTCATCATTTTTCAGCGAAGGAACAAGATGCACTTTAAACTCAATGTCATATCGTGTTTTTAATTTTTCTAAAGCTTGTATGGCCAGGTGAGAGTAGCCGTCGTCAACCTGATGAAAATATTCCACAATATGTCCGCGCCCATCTCTAAGGCGTTTTTTCTCATGCCTTTTCCTGCTCTGTATTAGATATCGCTCACTATTTAAATAGTTCATTACCTTAGATGTGAGCCAGCGTGAAAAAACAGAAGGCGTGCTGCTTGATGAGCCTTTTTGCTTGGTAAACATGGCCATAGAAATATTCCCATATTATTTATAAGTATTTAATTATTTGGATTTCACATGCCTTGTGCTGAAAATTTTCCCAAGCGCTCGCGCTGGAGGGTGTGCAGAATTCTGTGTAACCGGTGTTGAGGTTACTGCGGTGGCAGCCTGTCTTCGTAGCTGATCGTAAAGCGCGTCAGCGCCGCCTTCCAGTCACGGGTCGGCATCGTCCATTTCTTGCTGATGTTGCGCAGGCTCATATTTACCGACTCGATGGCATTGGTGGTGTAGATCACCTTGCGGATCTCCGGCGGGAAGTCGAAGAACGGCGTGATTCGTGACCAGTTGCGGCGCCAGGACTGACCAATCGGCAGGTAGTCATCATCCCACTTGGCCTCGAACTCGCCGAGGCGCAGTTCGGCCTCGTCAGCCGTGCTGGATTGGTAAATCCGCTTCAGGTCAGCGGCGACTTCTGCCCGGCGCTTCCAGGACACGTAGTTCAGGCTGTGCCTGACCATGTGCACGATGCACAGCTGCACGCTGGTGTGGGGGAACATCGCCTCGATGGCCTAGGGGAAGCCTTTCAGGCCATCCACGCAGGCAACGAAGATGTCCTGCACGCCGCGGTTGCGCCGTTCGGTCAAACCTGCAACCAGAATTGGGCGCCTTCGCTCTGGGCGATCCACAGGCCGAGGACTTCCTTCTCGCCGGCCAGGTTGATGCCCAGCGCCAAATACACCGCTTTCACCCGCACGGCACCTTCACGCACTTTGGTTTGGATGCAGTCGAGGTAGACGATGGGATAGACCGTATCGAGCGGGCGCAATTGCCAGCCCTTCACCTCATCGGCTACAGCGTCGGTCACCGAGGAGATCTCGGCGCCCTACATTTCCTGCAAGTGCGCCTGGATCTCGCGCACGGTCATGCTGCGGGCATACAGCGAGAGGATTTTGCCATCGAAGCCCGTCCAGCGAGTCTGGTGCTTCTCGACGATCTGCGGGTCGAACGTGCCGTGACGGTCACGGGGCACCTCGATGGGCAGCTCACCGAACTCGCCCTTGAGCTTCTTGCGATTGGAACCGTTACGGGTATTGCCAGCCGGGTTGCTGACCGGCTGATGCTTGTCGTGCCCCAGGTGATGCGTCAGCTTGGCATCCAGCGCACGCTCGACCAGCTTCTTGGTCTGCTGCTTGAGGATGCCTTCGGCACCGATCAGGTCTTCAAGTTTCTGGTAGTTGGCCAGGAGCTGATCCAGCCGCTCGTCAGTGATGGGGTGTTTCGTCTTGCTCATGGTGTCTTCGGTTCGGAGCGACAGTGTCGCTCATGAGCCGGTTACACAAAAATTCGGACACCCTCGTGCTTGAAGTCCCTTAAGGAGCGTTGTCAGGTACCGCTCTTGGAGCGCTACGCGGCGCACCGGTTACGTTGAGGCTGTGCGGAGCAAACGGCTGCTTCTGGCCGATAACTGCCATTTCCATAAAAAACGCCGCACTCCCATGCGGCGTTTCCATTTCCACCTCCCTAGAAAAACCGCCTCCAACTCGGCCCATCCCCCAGCCGCAGGTCATCGTGCGCGGCCATAAAGCGCGGCAGGTCCTGCCGGGCGATCCAGGTTTCGCTTTGCCAGTGCAGGGCGGCGATGCGCTGGTTGGCCCAGGTCATGAGGATGCGCCTCGGGCTGGCCTGCGGGTCGCGGTGGTAGTCGTGGAGGGTGGGGATCACTTCGTCGCTGAGCCACTGGCTGAGGGCGCAGTGTTCGGGGTGGCCGAAGCGGTAGAGAGCGCGATAGAGGCCGGCGTCACTGACCAGTTCCACCTCTTCGCAGCGCCCTGTGCTGTAGCGGAGAAAGGCGAAGCGGAATTGGTGGGGATAGAGGCGTTTGGTCAGGCGGTAGGGCCGGGTGGCGGCGATCATCAGGGCGAAGTCGAGGGCGACGAACCAGGGGCGGTTGTCGATCATGACGGCGCGCAGTTGGTGGCAGTGGCGTTGGAAGGTGATGGGGGTGAATGCGTCATGCATGGTGGCTCTCCAATGTTGAATTGAAGACTTGCCACCCACGCTGTCAGTCGAAGGGCGGCAAGCCGCGCGGGGTTGACAGACCGGCAACATTGGAACCGGCAGGCCACGAGGACCTCCCCGCGCGACCTGCCATAAAGCAGAGCAGTTGTGAAAACTGCATGCGTGCTGATGCCTGCGAAAAACATTCGCCGTTTTTCGCATGCACCTCGCGGCGCATTCGCGCCAATGTTCTTTCGGGCTGTCAAACCCGTCCACGGGATTGACCGTGGCCGGCGCAGGATAGGGACGGCCGAGCCCGAGGGCAAGGGGAGGAGGGGGCCGACATGGCGGCAGGCTGCCGTCTTGTCTGGGAGGAAGTGACGGGTCTTGGGGCGGAAAGCATTACGTCAGGCCGAGCCCATGGTCAGCCGCTGACCGAGTGAGGCGGTTGCTTGAACAACTGCCTCGGCTGCTCTCAGCGGTGTGGTTGCAGGTTGGGCTGATCGGCACGTTCACCCTTCGATTCGGGATGAACGTGCCGGGGCTTACGGCCCTTCACGGTTGGCGTGGACGTGGCCGCTTTCGATCCGCCCCGCGCCACCTTTGCCACGCCCTTGTTCAAGGCCTTGTCAATCTGGGCGGCGTGCTTCGAGGCTGATGATGGGATCGCTCTGGCAGGGGCAGCGGCCATGCTGGTAGCCGCCTGACGCCACCACCTCTACAAAGCCCGCTTCACGCAGTGCGAATGCCAGTTCGTCGACGCCCCACCAACGCAAGTGGAAAAGATCCAGCTCGGTGGACTGTAAGGTGCCGTCTTGCCAATGCTGATAGTGCAGATGGGACAGCGTGGTTTGCTTGCGGTAGTCCACTTCGGCCCGGTGGCTGGTCAGCGTGAGCAGGTTGCTGCCATCCACTGTCCAGCTCCGTGCCGCCTGTGCCTCCCCGATGATGCTCTCGATGGGGTCGATGTCCATGATCAACCGCCCGCCGGGCTGCAGGTGATTCCAGAACCGCTTGAGCACGGCCATTGCGGAGGTGGTTTCGGTAATCAGCTGGAATGACCCGGCGGGCATGATGATGGCTGCGAATCGCTGGTCATAGCGGAACTGCTCGAACGTCTGCTGTGTGAGGGGCGCGGGCAGCCCTCGCGCCCGGCATTCCTGCCGGCAGTATTCGAGCATCTCGTGGGAGGCATCGAAGCCCTCGATGGCCAGGCCCCTCTCCAGCAGCGGTATGAAGATCCGCCCATTGCCCACTGCGGGTTCCAGTACCGGGCCATCAACGTCCGCCAGGCACTGCTGGTAGTACTCCAGGTCTCCAAATGAATGGCTGATGGGTTTATCCAGGTGATAAATCCACGAGGCGAGTCTTCCGTATCGGTTTTGCATATCACTCTCCATGGCAAGCGCGGGATGCTACCGCAACTCGGGGGCCGTGCCTGCCTGTAAAGTCGAGCGTCCTCATGTCGCTGTTACAGCGTGCAGCCACTGTCCATTCGGCCGGGCGTGGGGCGCGTGCGAATGGCTTGGGTTGATTGCGGTGTTCCGGTGTGGGGTGGAGGGCTCTGGAGCGATGTCAGGACTGGCGCCGATATCGACGTTGCCGCCGCTTTGGCCTGCTGAACAATCCCGCGCCAAGCAGCTCGCCCATGAACAGCCCGAAGAGTTGCACCTGGCTGTCCACTTCCAGCTTCTCGTACAGGTTGCGCCGGTGGACCTTCACGGTGCTCCAGGCGATGCGCAGTTGCCTGGCGATTTCCAGGCTGGAGTAGCCCTGCAGCATCAGCTGGGCAATCGTGTGCTCCCGCCGCGTCAGCAGTTCCTCCCCAAAGCTGCTGAATACCGCGCGCACATGCTCGGTCGGCCACAGGGCATCCGCCCGTGGCTGGCTCCTGGCCGCCCAGGCCAGGCGCACCACGTCCTCCACGACCGGCATGGCGTCATGCAGCAGCCGCAGCGTCGCGTCGTCGTACGCGTTCTTGCCTGTGGCCCTCATCAGCGAAAGCACTGCTCGGCAGCCTGGCTCCGGGGTGGTGAGGAAGCCCACCTGATCACTCAGCCGCAGGCGGTGGTAGTAGGTGAGGAAGTAGTGGCCGCTTTCGAAGCCTTCCCGCGCCAGGTCCCGCAGGCTGTAGAGCCCATCGACCTTGTCGAAGAGGCTGCTGAGGTAGAAGGGGTCGAGCAGGTAGGGGCCGCTTCTGTAGTCATCGATGAAGCGCCGTCGCCGTTCGGGCGGCAGGGCGTAGTAGAGAGGCTGAGGCGGGTAATGGCCTTCGTTGACGAACAGTACGACGTGGTCGGTCGGGGCAAGGCTCTGGAGCCAGTGGGTGACGGCCTGCAGCTGAGGCTCGCCGGGTGGCTGGGCGAGGACGTGGGTGATGTCGCGGGTCCATGTGTTCGGGAGCAGGTGCATTGGCCGGAAACTTCCCTTTCAGAGCCCCGGAGCTAGAGGGCGTAAGAGGTGCTCCCATTCGGCAAATAATACTCTATCGAGTATGGAGTAATGGCCAGACGAAAGGCTTCATCGTTCCTTTTTGCGAGTAGGTGGAATGGAACTGAAGCAAGCCCTCGGGAAGGCCATCAAGGAGTTGAGGCTCAGCAGCGATCTTTCCCAGGAATCGGTGGGGGCAAGCCAGAGCTACATCAGCGATGTGGAGCGCGGCATCAAGAGCCCTTCGGTCATCAAGCTGGCAGAGCTGGCGGAGAACATGGGCGTGCACCCGCTGACGATCCTGGCCAAGAGCTACCTGCTGGCAAACCCCGAACTGACGGTGCAGGCACTGCTGGAGCAATTGCGCCAGGAGCTGGAGCAGCACTGATCGACTGGGGCAACCCAACTGCCAAGCCCTCTGCACGGGGGCTTTCATCATCCGCGCACGGACAAGGATCGCCATGCGGCATACGTACCTCACCACTCACACCGGCTGCCAGCCACGCCTGGCCCGCCTGCTCGCAGCCCTGCTGCTGCTCCAGGCCATTCCCGCCCTTTGCCTCGCCGAACCCACCTTCACTGGAAGCTGGTACCTGGACCTGCGCACGCCCGAGCAACAGGCCGCCCAGGCCGAGTGCGGAGGCGCCGGCTTCGATCTGACCCAGCAGGGCAACACGGTGCTCGGGACGCACTACCTCGCCACGGTCAACTGCGGCAAGCTCAACGAGGGCGGCGAAGTCCGGGGAACCGTGACGGGCTCCGAAGCCGTTCTGTTTGTCACCAGCGGTCGAACGGGCGAGGTCGTGAAGGGCAAGGCCACGCTGGTTGGCGACACGCTCAGGTGGCAGGTGCTGGAAACGGTCAAGGTCGGCGAGCCGGAGTGGGAGCCGGGGCTTGTTCTGCGGAGCGGGGTGTTGGGGAGGCGTAAGGGGGTAGAGCGGGGAAGCTAGAGGTCGCTTGTATGGAGCCAGCGCAGCCTTCAAGCGAGCGCGTTATCAGTCACTCGAAGAGTGATGGCAAAATGGCATTTTTCTGGAAGTACGGCATTCGATGTTTGCCAATGCACAGCGGGATGCCGTGCGCATAAGTATAGGGAATGTATGGTTTCGATTCGTGTGGGTGGTGAGGACAAGACCGCAGAGATAGTCGATTGGAAGATCTGGAGTGACAAGCGCGAAGGCCTGCAGCTGATATGCATCTACTCCAAAAAACGCCGCGTCCGCCACGCACTGGCTGACTGCCTCATCTCACCCTGCCGCGTACTGGAGGAGGTGTTGCTGACCAAATCCGGCAGCACGATCACCCAGCCTGTCGCAAAAGCGATGATCTACGGCGAGCGGTATGTCGTGGTGTATTACCCCAACTCCGACACGCCTTACATCCACAAGATGGAAAACATCCATTTGGCGAAGCCAACGGGGATGAAGAGCTCGGCGGTCTTTGGCTATTTCCGGGAAGTGGCGAATGCCCGCCAGAGTCGTGCCGAGTCGAAGGACGACCATGAGGTTGCCGCCAATATCGTGCGCCAGTTGGAGAAGCTGCCTGCCAGCGCGGATACCGCGTTGCATGCCTACTGCAACGGGCACAGCAAGGTACTGACACCGGGCCATGGGCTGATCTATCCGTTCGGGTTGAACGAGAGCCAGCTCGCGGCGGTCGAGCAGGCATTCCGTGCCCAGGTCAGTGTGATCGAAGGGCCTCCGGGAACCGGCAAGACCCAGACCATCCTCAATATCCTCGCCAATATCCTGCTGCGTAATCAGACGGTCGCGGTACTGTCCAACAACAATGCAGCGGTGGAAAACGTCTACGAGAAGCTGGAGAAATTCGGGCTGGGTCATCTGATCGCCAAGCTCGGCAAGAAGGACAAGCGCGATGACTTCTTCGCGAACCTGCCGCCTTGGCCGTCGAGCGAACCCGGGCCGGCACCGACGCTGGATGAGATTCAAGCCTTGCTGGCCCGCGTCAAGCAGCACCTGCATGACCACAATCGGGCTGCACAACTGCAGGCCAAGCTCGATGAGCTGACCATCGAGCGGCGCTTCCTGCAGCAGTGGCAAGAAGACAGTGGCATCCAGGCTGTCACCTCCTTGGAGAAGTACAAGCTTTCGCCGCGAAGCACAGCAGACCTGATGGCCTACCTGGCTTACCTCGGTGAGCAACGCATCCGCCTCCGGGACCGGATCGAACTGCTGTTCAACTTCAGGATCTTTCGAACCAAGCCATTCGCCCAGGGCGATGCGCGCCTATCGGTCTTTCATGCCCTGCAGATGCACTACTACGACAAGGCGCTGCAAGACACGCAGGCGGAACTGCAGGCATGCCGCGAGTCCCTGGCGCGCGGAAACTTCACGGCCCTGCTGGATGAGCTGCAGACCGCTTCGATGCGGCATCTGAAGCAGCACTTGCAGCGCCGGACGCCACCGACGGACAACTTCGATGCGTCGACCTACTGCCTGCGTTTCGATGCCTTCGTGAGCCGTTTCCCGATCCTGGGGAGCGGCACGCACTCCATCGTCAACTCGATTGGAAAAGGCGCGATCCTCGACTACGCGATCATTGACGAAGCCTCGCTGCAAGACATCGTGCCGGGCATCCTGGCGATGGGCTGCGCGAGGAATCTGATCATCGTCGGGGACAACCGCCAGTTGGCGCACATCCCGGTTGTGCTGGGCTTGCCGGCGCCTGCCGAAGCCTATGACTGCGAGCGCTACAGCCTGCTTGATTCGTGCATTCGCGTGTTCAAGGACGTCGTTCCCAGAACCCTGCTGAAGGAGCATTACCGGTGCCACCCCCGAATCATCCAGTTCTGCAACCAGCAGTTCTACGACAACGCGTTGGTGCCAATGACCGAGGACAAGGGCGAAGAGCCGCTGCGTCTGGTGGTGACGGCCAAGGGCAATCATGCCCGCCGGAACGTCAACCTCCGCGAACTGGAGTCACTGCTTGAAGTGCTGGAACGCGGGGGAGAGCCGCTTGAGCTGAAGGAGGATGGTCGTGGTTTCATCGCGCCGTTCCGTGCCCAGGTTAACCTCTCCGGCGACCGTCTGCCGAAGGACTTCATCAAGGACACCGTGCACAAGTTCCAGGGCCGTGAGTGCGACGAGATCGTGTTTTCCACCGTGCTGGACAAAAAACACTTCAACCAAGCGCGCAGGCGCCTGGATTTCGTTGATGACCCCCGCATGATCAACGTGGCGGTCTCACGGGCCAAGCACTGTTTCACCCTGGTAACGGGCGACGATGTGTTTACTGAAAATAACGGCCACATCGCAGCTTTGATGCGTTACATCACCTATTACGCGCAGGATGATCAGGTCATTCGCGCACCGGTGGTATCGGCTTTCGATTTGCTCTACCGGGAGTTCGATCAATCTCTGGCGCAACTCGAGGCTCGCCTTCGTCCTGAAGACTCGCGCTACAAATCCGAGCAGATCGTGACGCAGCTCTTGCGTGAGGCGTTGTCAGCTCCGGCTTACCAGTCGTTGATGTTCCACACGCAGATCAAGCTGGATCAGATCGCATCGCCACATCGCCAGGATTGGACCGATCGTGAGCGCGGATTCATGGCTCGCGCGAGTTGTGATTTCGTCATTTATTACAAGGTGGGCAAGACCCCTATCGGGGTCATCGAGGTCGATGGAGGCTCCCACGACCGCCCCGACCAGGCCGCGCGGGACGCCATTAAGAACGGTGTGCTGGAAAAAAGCGGCATTGCTCTTTTGCGCCTTCGAACCGTCGAGAGCCGTATCGAGGAGCGAATCGCGAGCTTCCTTTCTCAATGGGCCAGCCCGACGCCCGGCGCTTAAGAGCGATGTACCCATGCGAACGAGGTCACCGATCTTTGGACTTGGCAGCATGAGCGAGATAGAGCCTTAGGGCGCCCTGTTCTGACGCCCAACGGCCGGGCCCTCAAGGCTGGAAGACAACCTGCCACCCGCCATCACTGAACGAGACCTTGCCCTTGACCGGCTGGGTTGCGCAGCACAGCGCATCTTTCGTCCAGTCGGGCTTGAAGCCCGAGAACAGGATCTCGCCGTTCTCCACATAAAGCCGTTCCAGGCGCTTGGGAAAGTCCGTGGGCGTCAGGGATGGCCTGGAGCGTTCCGGGTCGACGGAGATCCTGTGGTAGTCGCCGTACTTCATCGTCACCAGCAGGGTTCTGCCCATTGAACTGCCCCCCGAGCACCCTACGTCCAGGCTGATGGCTGCAACGAAGACGGGTTGCTTCTGGATGCGGTACTTGACGACGTTGCCGGGTTTGAAAGCAAACCCGCAGCCGATGGCGTTGCCGTAGCGCTCGAGCAGCGCAGGGATGGTTTGCTCGGCTGCCAGGTGGGCCGCTTCCCATATCTGGATGCCCTCGAGTTCTCGTTGCGACGGTTCCGCCCAGCATGGCGTACCGATCAGGCACAGCACGAAAAGAAATAGGTAGCTTCGGTTCACGGTGCACCTGGCGGGTTTGGGGTTGCAGGGTTCAAAGGGGTGTAGCCCGGTGGCCAGTCGAACCTGAGGTTGCAGTTTTCGGGGATTGGATTCCCATCCATGTGATAGGCCACCCAGGCCAGTATGTGTGCCATCGCTTCCGTGCCGGTCTCAGAAAGGCAGCAGGCAGCTGCAACTTCCTTCAGTCGTCTTTGGCAGGTGTTGATGTGTCGGCGCACGCCTTCACACCCGCCCAGGTACTGATCGAAGTCGCCTATGGCAATTCCCACGCCTGTCACTCCATATGTTCCGGCAACGCCCGGCGCCTCTTCGTAGATGGCCATGATGTCCAGGCCTTCCAGAGCGGCGACATGGGTCATGACGTCACAGAAGGCGTCTTTCAGGGCGTTGCTGATCCAGATGTCATGGCTGTTGCCAATGATGATGGGGGCGCCCACGTTTTCTTGAGTCCTTGTTCTTGAGTCCGCTGTTTTCGGCTTGCCTGCTCTGTATTTTCAATCAGTTCCGAAAGTGCCCGGACATAGCCGTACGTTGTTGGGGATGCTCCGAACCACTGCAGTTGAATGATGAGACGCTACAGCGGGTGATGCCTCCCGGGTGCCGAAGTCCATGACTCAGGTCAGCAGCCCGCTGTAGTCGAATCGATTGGACAACGAAGCGGCACACACTACGCTGAACATTCAACTCCATCACCCACTTGTATGCAGGCGTTGCTGTAAGGCCGAATTGGCCTTTGGCTGGGCGTGCAAGGCTGATGGGCTCATGCGATCAAAGCGCAGGGACGGCTCATGAATCAATCAGTGCTGGTAATTGCCGGGGCAGTGTTTTCCGTGGTTGTTGGAGAGGTTGAGGCCTTCCAGCTTTCACCGAATGGAACTGCGGCAGAGCGATCCATGGCACAGGAATATGGCGTTACCTACAGGGCAACCGTGCCTTTTGCCAGCTTTGCCATGCACAATTTTGCCGATCCGGCTCATGAAGCGCTGACACAGAAAATATATGGGTGCGATGGAGACTGGCAGAAATGCAGTAACCCGGATCTGGAGAATGCCGGGCCTTACATCATTGCCGGGGTGAGGTGGAATGATGACCCCGTGTTCATGCCGGGAGCTCAAGATGCCAAGGTTTCCGGCTGTGATGGGCGCTACTCGGTTGGATTCATCTCTCAAACAAAGTGCTGGATCAACCTGTTCAAGGCCGCAGAGAAGAAGAGCGCATCAGATCCTACTGCCTACATGGGGTCGGGAAACTACATTGCCCGCTCACACTTCGGTGATCTGCAGTTCCTGCATGCAATGGCATCCCAGGAGGGGGATTCGCCGGAGAAGACGAAGCAGAGCATCATGATGTGGGCACAGTTTGCCTGGGGCGTGGCGGATGGTACGTACCCCATCAACACTTACTTGAAAGACGTGAAGATCGAGGGCTGGGAGCAGAGCTTCAACAATGCTCAAACGGTTCAGGACTTGTTTACGGCAGGGCGCCCATGGTTGCGTGCCCATGTTAGTGAAGTGGCCTTTGGCAGTTTGCTGCATATGGTCCAGGACAGTTTTGCCGGTGGGCATGTTCAGCGGCGTGACGAGATCATTGGTGACAAGTGCCTGGCGGGCACTGAGCCTGTACTTGGTCGGATCGAGGAGTTTCATTCCTATGCCAAGCAGGATCACGAAAAGCACAAGGAGGACGACGCCAGTTCAGTTGCCAGGGTGATGCTGATGCAGCATGAGCCTGATGTCGTCGACGCAGGAAAGAAACTCAGGGGTTATTTCGCCGATCGCAAAGGGTGGTCGGAGGTCCGGCCGTATCTGGAAGATTGCCTCTTCGCCCTCAGTACTGACGCGAGAGCCGCATCGGCGGGGAGTCACTACTTGCCGGAGTAGCCTTCGGTTTCTTATTGCCATGTACCCGCCATCCCGGTAGTTCCACTCGATGCTCATTCACGCCCTCACCACCACGAGCGTCGCGTGTGAGGTGTCGTGAGCGCACAAATCACGAACTTCAAAGGCCCGCCAGCGATGGACGGGCTTTTTTGTGTCCGTGCGTTGAGGGGGTACGCAAGGAGATCCACTGATGCAGACGCTGTTGATTCTCGACGTCCAGGTCGGCCTTGTTCATGGCCATGAAAGACTGTGGCGCTGACACGAGCTGCTGCACACCCTCAACAACCTGGAGGCTGAGGGGTGGCGCTTCGACCCGGGTGGGGCAACGACCCATTAATGACGGCGATGGAGGGGCGATGCTCCAGGTGCACCGATCTTCAATGCACCGTGGGAAAACGCTCCTTCACCAGTGCCTGGGCGTGAAAGGCCAACTGGTCCAGCAGCCGGTCGCGCTTGGCCTCGGCTTCGCGCATGGCCTTGCTGCCGTGCTGCTTCACCAGGTAGGCGTGGATCTGCCGCACTTCCTTGGACTGGTAGATGGGGGCGAGGTCCTGCACGGCGACCAGGCCGTCGGAACGGTGGTCACGGGTGTTGAGCAGGACGTGGGGCCCCTGGGCGGCCAGTACGCGCAACCCCATAGCTTCGAAGAGCGGTGCCTTGCTGGCGACGCAGGCCAGTTCGAGGTGGGGCCGCTGGGCGATCACCTGCTGCAGCAGGGCACGGCCGATGCCGCGCCGGCGGTGGCTGGCCTTCACGGCGATGTAGGGGAGGGTGCAGGCCTCGGCGTCGTCCGCGCTCGGCAGAAAGAGGGCAAAGCCGAGCACCTGGGAAGGGTCTTCGTCATCCAGCGCCAGGACGAGCCGCGCGGCGCCGTCCAGCCCGCTGTCCATGGCTTGCAGGTAGAGGTGCACCTCGTAGCCGATCACGTACTGGTACAGCGGGTAGAGCGGGTTGCTGGGCGTCAGCGGTACGGGGCTGATGTCGCTGAAATCGTCCACCACCGCCTGCAGGACCTGGCTCTTCAGGGACTCGGGCGGCGGTGTGTCGAGGGTAACGAGGGTGAACATCGGGAAGCAGGCTCCAGGCGTGCCCGATCAGGGGATCGGCGCGGGCGCCATTCTACGTCCTGGCGCTGAGAGTTCGCAGATGGCTCAGTGGTTCCCGGTTGGCTTCTTTGCTGCTCGACATATTGGGCATTCCTTACGGCTGTCTTCGATCCGGCACTTCGACTCATTCCATCTTCCAATGCCCCACCCGCTCCAAGGTGCCGCCGATGGCACCCCGCAGGCCGCAGAAGGACCGGCAGCGCTGTGCATCCAGCGGTTTCACCACCACCTTGTTCTCTGCGAAGACGAGGCTCACCTGGCAGCGGGGTGATGCATCGGGCGTGCCGTAGCCTTCCCAGCTCGCGTACAGGTGATGGTCCGGGTCGTCGGTGAACAGATAGGTGTCGGCGCTGCCTGGCTCGGGCGATGCGATACCCGGTACTTCGCAGCGGGCGGCGCCCGATTCCGACACATAGAAGAACGACAGACCGCGCGCCGTGGCCAGCACGGTGAGGGTCTGGTAATGGCCCGTGGCGAGGGTGACGGCCTGGTAGTAGCCGTGCAGGGGCGCTTCGGCCCGAGCGGTCAGACTGCGGGCGCTGATGAGCATGAAGGCGGCAACGCGGAGAGCGGGTGTCATATCGGCATCCACTGCATGGCGGGGTACGTCCTTGTGGGCGGCGAGCATACAGCGGCGCGCCGCAGCCTGGCATGCCTTGCGGGCCGTTTTGCCAGAACCGTCTCAGGCGCCAGACAGCGCCTCTGCTACCCTGCGCGCCCCTGAAAGGCTCTGCCAATGGGGCTTAGCCAGGAACCGGAAGGGAGTCACCCGCATGCACAACGCACAGCTCTCGGATCGCTACGCAGGGTGCCTGCTTGGCCTGGCCTGTGGCGACGCGGTCGGCACGACCCTCGAGTTCATCCATCGCAGCGCTCTCGTCCCCATCACCGACATGGTCGGCGGTGGGCCCTTCCACCTGGCGCCGGGGCAGTGGACGGACGACACCTCCATGGCGCTGTGCCTGGCGGAAAGTCTGCTGGAGCGCAACGGGTTCGATGCCCGGGACCAGATGACCCGCTACCTGAACTGGTGGCAATGGGGCTACTGGAGTTCGACGGGGGCGTGCTTCGACATCGGCATGACGGTCCGGGATGCCCTGACGCGCTTCCAGGAAACGGGAGAGCCGTTCGCGGGCTCGAGCGACCCTCAGACTGCCGGCAACGGTTCGCTCATGCGCCTGGCCCCGGCGGTGCTGTTCTTCTACCCGGACCGCGAGGCGATGCGCTGGGCGGCGCGCCAGAGCTCTCTCACCACCCATGGCGCGGCCGAGGCCATCGAGTCGTGCCTGCTGCTGGCAGAGGTCATCGCCAAGGCGCTGGCCGGTGAGGGCAAGGACGAGGTGCTGACGCTGTCCCCGGAGACCTATGCCGAGCCCGCCATCCAGCGCCAGGCCGAAGGCAGCTTCAGGCACAGGTCGCGTGACGAAGTCCAGGGCACCGGCTACTGCGTCGCTTCCCTCGAAGCCTCGCTGTGGTGCTTCTGGTCCACCGACTCTTTCGAGGCGGCGGTACTCGCCGCTGCCAACCTGGGGGATGACGCCGACACCACCGCCGCCATCACCGGCCAGATCGCCGGCGCCTTCTACGGCCGGCAGGGCATTCCGGCCCGCTGGATCAAGCGGCTGCACCTCGCCTCCGAAATCGAAGGCATCGCCGCCGCCCTGTACCGATCCGCCCTGGCACGTTCCGGCTAAGCCGGCGCCGCTTGCAGGCGTCTACAACCCCAGCTCGCTCAACCCGGGATGGTCGTCGGGCCGCCGGCCCTGGGGCCAGTGGAACAGCCGCTGGTCCTCGCGGATCGGCAGGTCGTTGATGCTGGCATGGCGGACCTGCATCAGGCCGTGTTCGTCGAACGCCCAGTTCTCGTTGCCGTAGGAGCGGTACCACTGCCCCTCGGCGTCGTGCCATTCGTAGGCGAAGCGCACGGCGATGCGGTGGCCTTCGAAGGCCCAGAGTTCCTTGATCAGGCGGTACTGCTGCTCGCGCTGCCACTTGCGGGTGAGGAAGTCGCGGATCTGCTCGCGGCCACGGGGGAACTCGCTGCGGTTGCGCCAGCGGCTGTCGACGGTATACGCCAGGGCGACCCGCTCCGGGTCGCGGCTGTTCCAGCCGTCTTCGGCCATGCGCACCTTCTGCACGGCGGTTTCACGGGTGAAGGGGGGAAGCGGGGGACGGGGTTCGGCAGTCATTGTCGGGCCTTGCGAGGTGGGGGACGTGGCTTCAAAGGTAGTCGTCAAAGGTCGAGCACCAGCGGCTGCGGCGTACCGGCGGCGGGCACTGCGCAGCAGATCAGCACCTCGCCCGCGTCTGGCAGGCTGGCCGGTGGCTGCGGGTAGGTCACCTGGCCGCTGAGGATGCGCGTGCGGCAGGTGCCACAGGAGCCGCTGCGGCAACTGAAGTCCGGCTGCAGCCCGCGGCGCTCCGCCAGCTCCAGCAGGCTGCCGCCCTCGGGCTGCCAGCGGGCCTCCTTGGCGGATTGCCGGAACAGCACCGGCACCGCTTCGGTGGCCGCCGGGGGCAGCGCATCGGCTGGGCTGGCCGTGTCCGGCCGGCGTTGCAGGCTGGAGGGGCCGAAGGTCTCGGCATGCAGGCGGCCATCGCTGATGTTCAGTGCCCGCAGGCCGTCGTACAGCGCCTGGGTGAAGCCGGCGGGGCCGCAGAGGACGAAGTCGTAGTCGTCGAAGGGCAGCACGGCCTTGAGCAGGGCGGTGTCGATGCGCCCCGCCTGGTCGAAATCCAGCCCCTCCTGCAGCTCTGGTTCCGGCTGGCTGAGTACCCGCAGCCACTGCAGCGTGTCGCCGGCTTCCTGCTGCAGGGCGGCCAGTTCGCGGCCGAAGGCCAGCTCGCTCCCGTGGCGCGCGGACTGGAACAGCCAGACCACACGGCGCCGACGCAGGCGACGGTTCTGGTAGTGCACCTCGCGCAACATGCTCAGCAGCGGCGTGATGCCGACGCCGGCCGCCAGCAGCACCAGTGGGCGGCGTTCCTCCGGGTCGAGCACGAAGCGGCCGCGCGGGGCCTTGGCCTCCAACAGGCTGCCGACGCCGAGGTGCGCGTGCAGGTGCCGGGAGACGAGGCCGTCGCGCTTCACGCTGATCCGCAGGAAGCCGTCCGACGGCGCGCTGGACAGGCTGTAGGTGCGGATCAGCGGTTGCGCCTGGCCCGGCAGGGCAAGCCGCAGCGGCAGGTGCTGACCGGCGGAGAAGACCGGCCAGCCGCCCTGGTCGGCGGGCTCCAGGTAGAAGGAGCGGATGCTGGCGCTCTCGTCCTGCACCCGCGTCACCCGCAGCGGGCGCCAGTGGTCGCGTTGCGCGGCGGCCTGCAGGCGGGCCTCGGCCTCATCCCAGTTGCCGGTCATCAGGCTGTTGGCGGAATAGCCCTGGAAGGCCCAGCGCAACGCCAGGGCGGCCGGGCGGCGGATGACCTGCTCCACCTCCAGGTGCCAGAGCCGTTCCGCACCCTGGAAGGCGCGGATTTCCTCTCCCTCCAGCGTCAGCTCGGTGCGCCCGCTGAGTTGCAGGATGTCGCCGCTGGCGAAGTCGATGAACAGCAGGCCCGCCTGCGGGTTGAGCAGCAGGTTGCCGAGGGTGTTGAAGTGCAGGTTGCCGGCGAAGTCCGGGATGCTCAGGCGGTTGCCCCGGACCCGGACGAAGCCGGCCTGGCCGCCCCGGTGGGAGACGTCCACGGTTCGGTGGCCATCGGCGAGGGTGACGTAGCTGGCGACGAAGAAGGTGTCGGCGCTGGCGATCACCTGGCGTGCCGCGTCGTCCAGGTGATCGAGAGGCTCGGCGGCTGCCGCGGCGGGGGTGGGCTCCGCGACGGTCTCGTACTGGCGCAGTTGGATGTACTGCGGGCAGTTGCCGAAGGTCTGTTCCACGGCGATACCCAGCCCGTGCCCGTCACGGATCACCACCTGGCCGTTGAGGCGGTTGCGCCGCCGGCTGTGCAGCTCGATGCCCAGCAGGCCCACCGCCGCGCCGTCGGTGAGGGCGGCTGCGGCCGGGTCGCCGGCCTGGGGCAGGGCGTCCAGCCGCAGCAGGCGTGGGTCCGGCGAGTGGGCGAAACCGACCGGGCCTTCGAGGACGCTGGCCCAGGGGCGCCCCTCGGCGTCCACCGTGCCCAGCAGCACGAAGGGCAACTGACGGTAGAAGGCGCGGTGCTGCTCGGGCATGTGGTCGCGGATCACCCGCCGGCCCATGTCCGCCATGCGCTGGGCCACCCCGGCGCGTGCCTGCAGTTGCTGTTCCCCGGCGTGCCAGGGGGAGGGCTCGGTCGGCTGGTTCATGGTGAGGCTCCCGCTGGAGAGGCGTAAGGCCCGGTGCCGCCGTGGCTGCACCGGGGGCACGTCAGGCGCTTTGCAGGCCGGCGGCCGTGCGCGGCATCGGCACGAAGCCGGGCAGCGCTTCGACGCGGGCCAGCCAGGCGCGGACCTGGGGGTAGGGTTCCAGGGACACGTTGCCCTCCGGCGCGTGGGCGATGTAGCTGTAGCCCGCCACATCGGCCAGGGTCGCCTGGTCGCCGGCGAGGAAGGGGCGCTGGGCCAGTTCCTGCTCGATGACCGCGAGCAGCGCGTGGGAGCGGGCGATGGTGGGCTCGGCCTCGTAGGGCGCGCCGAACACGGTGATCAGCCGCGCGGTAGCCGGGCCCGAGGCGATCGGCCCGGCCGCCACAGAGAGCCAGCGCTGCACCCGGGCGGCGCCCAGCGGGTCGTCGGGCAGCCAGCGGCCGGCCGGGTCATGCTTCTTCGCCAGGTACACGAGGATGGCGTTGGAGTCACTGAGCACCACGCCGTTGTCGTCGATCACCGGGATCTGCCCGAAAGGGTTCATGGCGAGGAATTCCGGGCTCTTGTGGGCGCCCTTGGCCAGGTCGACGAAGACCAGTTCCGCCGGGACGCCCAGCAGCGAAAGGAACAGCTCGATGCGGTGGGCGTGGCCCGACAGGGGGTGGTGAAAGAGCTTGATCGGCTTGGACATGATGATCTCCGTGGCACAGGTAAGGGGAACAGGGGCCGGTGGCGGCCGTGCTGTGGAGTCATCTTCGGTGCGCAAGGGTTTGGGCGGAATCGCCAGGAATGGCAATCCTTTGTTTTGGAATCTGGAATAAACGCCGAGCCGCTAGTCGTCGCCCGTCCCGTTCAGGGCGCCGTGGTTGCGCAAGCCGGCCACCGCCAGGTCGACGAAGCTGCGCACCCGCGCGGCAGCGCGGCGCCCCTCGCGGTACACCACGTGCAACGGCACAGGGGACGGGGCGAAGGGGTCGAGAACGCTGCGCAGCTGCCCGTTGGCCAACTGCTCATGGGCCTGGTAGCCCAGGCAGCGCGTCAGGCCGCCGCCCAGGCAGGCCGCCTGGATCGCACCCTGGGTCGTGGCGCAGGCCAGGCGCGGGCGCAGCGGGTACGGGCGCAGTTCCCCGTCGACGCGAAAGCGCCACTCGGGGAGCCGCGAGTCCGCCAGGGCGTGGATGATCCGGTGCCGGGCGAGGTCCGCCGGGGCCTGGGGTTCGCCGTGCCGGGCCAGGTAGGCGGGGCTGGCGCAGACCACCCGGCGCACCTGGCCGACCGGCAGCGCCACCAGGGAGGAATCCGGCAGGCTGCCGGCGACGATGGCCACGTCGAGGCCTTCCTCGTGCAGGTTGGGCAGCCGTTCCAGGTAGCGGACGACCACGTCCACCTCGGGGAAGCGCTGCAGGTAGTCCAGCAGCATCGGGGTCAGCACCTGCTGCCCGAGCAGCAGCGGCATGCTTACCGTGAGCCGGCCGCGCGGTTCGAGGTGCAGCCCGGCGGCCGAGGCTTCGGCTTCCCGCACCTGCAGCAGCAGCCGCTCGCAGTCGCCGGCGAAGCGCTGCCCGGCTTCGGTCAGCGTCACGCCCTGGGTGCTGCGCTGCAGCAGGGCCAGGCCCAGGCGCTGCTCCAGTGCCTCCACGGCGCGGGTCACGGTGGGCGCCGACAACCCCAGTTGGCGCGCGGCGGCGGCCAGGCTCAGGGTCTGGCTGACGGCGAGGAAGGCCTGCATCTGCCCGTGGCGGTCCATGTTCAGGGCTGCCGGTTGCGGTTCAGCGCCGGGTCCCGGGCCAGGCGTTCTGTGCAGAAGTCGACGAAGGTGCGCACCTTGGCGGCGATCCGCCGTCCGCCCTGGTACACCACGTGGATCGGCAGCGGCGGCTGCTCGAAGGCCTCCAGGACGATCTCCAGTTCACCCCGGCGCACCTTGTCGGCCACCTGGTAGCTCAGCACCCGCGTCAGCCCCCAGCCCAGGCAGGCGGCGTGGATCGCCGCCTGGTTGGCGGTGACCACCAGGCGCGGCTGCGGGCGGATGTTCAGCGGCCGGTCCCCCTCGATGAACTGCCACTCGCCCGGCGCCTGGCTGCTGGACGAGGCCACCACCTGGGCCTCCTGCAACTGCATGGGGTGAGTGGGTCGGCCGTGGGTGGCGAGGAAGCCCGGCGAGGCACAGACCACCCGGCGCACTTCGCCGACGCGCACGGCGTTGAGGCCGCTATCCGGCAGGTGGCCGATGCGCACCGCGACATCGATGCCTTCGTCCACCATGGTGACCACCCGGTCCACCAGCAGCGCCTTGATCTGTACCGCCGGGTGCTGGTCCAGGTACTCCACCATCAGCGGGGTGACGAACAGCTCCCCGAACAGCACCGGCGCGGTAACGCTCAACTGGCCGCGCGCGGTGGCGTGGCTGCCGGCGGCGGATTCCTCGGCCTCCTCCAGCTCGGCGAGGATGCGCCGGCAGTCCTCCACGTAGCGCTGGCCGGCCTCGGTGATGTGCACGCTGCGGGTGGTGCGGGCCAGCAGCAGGGTGCCGATGCGCTCCTCCAGCGCCGCCACGGCGCGGGTCACGCTGGGTGGCGACATGTTCAGGCGGCGCGCAGCGGCGGCGAAGCCCTGTTCCTCGGCTACGGCGAGAAACACCTGCATCTCCTGGAAACGGTCCATCACGGGCCTCCTGTGGGGCGATGCGCAAGAGTGGGGCTTGTGTTGCGTCGCTGGCAACAGATCGTCCCTGGCGATGGGGGTTCTTGCCGGGTGTGTCGGTACGGGCACCGTGCCGGCGGTTTTGCTCGCCCAGGTCTCAGGGGCCGGGCGCCGGGTCTGCTACCCTGCGCGCCCCAATTCCGCTGACATGGAGGTTGCATGCGCATTGTCCTTTCTTACCGTGGCGTTGTTTCCGGGCTGATCTTCGCGCTGGCGGCGCTGCCCCTGCCTGGCAGGGCGGACGAGGCTTCGGCCCCGGCGGTGGAGATCCCGGTGTGGAACCGCAGTTGGGTCGGCACCCTGGGCACCAGGACGGTGGAGGTGTCCCTGCAGCGGGTGGCCGATGGCCTGCGCGGCCGCTATTGCTACCAGCCTTGCAGCAACCAGACGCGCGACGTGCTCAGGCTCAGCGGGCGTATCGCCGGCGAGGGGGGCGAGCTGGGCGAGTCCGACAGCAGCCGTGCCAACGTGGCGACGGGGACCTGGCGCATCACCTCGCTGGAGAAGGGCCTGACCGGCACCTGGATTTCGCCCAACGGCAAGCGCTCGTTGCCCCTGGCCCTGCGCCCGGCCACTGCCGAGGACGCGCTGGAGGCACGCTTCCCCTTCGAGCTGCGCCTGGTGGCGGATGCACCGCCCGAGGAGGAGGGCGACGGTTGCCCCACGCCGCCGATGGTCTCGGCCATCCGCCTGTACAAGGACGGCCAGTTGGTGCAGACCCTGCCCACCGAGTCCCAGGGCACCTGCGGGATGTTCACGCCCTCGCTGATCGACGCCAACTTCGACGACTGGCCGGACCTGACCATCGCCCAGTTCCTCCCGGCCGGCCCCAACATCCCCCACCAGACCTGGCTCTACGACCCGGCCACCGGCCGCTATGTCGATGCCCCGCCCATGCTGCAGGGCATCAGCTCGGCGGAGTTCGATCCGGTCCACCGCATCGTTTACACCTACTGGCGCGCCAGTTGCTGCGAACACGGCGTTTCCACCTACCGCTGGCAGGACGGCGACGTGCAGGAGGTGGACACCCGCAGCAGCTACCTGCTGCCGCTGATCGACGGCGACAAGCGGCGCCTGTGCTACGTCATGCCCAGCTACGGCGACGGCTTCATCGAATACAGCAGCCGGGTGGAACAGGGCGACGACGGCCGCCTGCGCCTACGCGGGCTCGACCCCGCGTCCTGCGACATGGACGAAGGCAATTTCCTCGAACGCACCTACATCGAGGTCTGGAAACCCGCGTCGCCCGGCCAGCCGCCGACCCTGCTGCGCACCGAGGAAACCACCTGGAAACCGGTGCAGACCGCCGCCGGCCAGCGCTACTGCCCCGAAGTGCCGTACTACGACAACGGCCGCATCCGCCGCGTGCTGAACGACAACCCGGACCTGTGCAGCGAACAGAACCCGCTGCAACCCTGACCTCGCGCCCGACAGCAGCCCGGCGCATCCCTGGGCTGAAGCCCAGGCTACGGGCGTTTCCAGGCGGGTAGGGTGAGCGGCGCTTCACCCCTCCACCGTGAACTCCCAGGCGTCGCTCTGCGTAGCCCGGACTTCAGTCCGGGAAGGGTGCCGAGCCCGTGCCTGGGTACAGCCCGGCGCATCCCTGGGCTGAAGCCCAGGCTACGGGTGTTTCCAGGTGGGTAGGGTGAGCGGCGCTTCACCCCTCCACCGTGAAACACCCAGGCGTGGCCCTGCGTAGCCCGGACTTCAGTCCGGGAAGGGTGTCGAGCCCGTGCCTGGGTACAGCCCGGCGCATCCCTGGGCTGAAGCCCAGGCTACGGGTGTTTCCAGGTGGGTAGAGTGGATGGCGCTTCATCCATCCACCGTGAAACAACGAGGCGTGGCCCTGCGTAGCCCGGATTTCAGTCCGGGAAGGGTGTGGAGTGTCCCCGGACTGAAGCCCTGGGTACGTGGCAGCCTGGCACCCGTTGAACGGGCCAAGGGGAGGGGCGGCGAGCGGGCGCGCAACGAAAAAGAGCGCCCTGGGGCGCTCCGTTTCGATGGGGTGGGGTCAGCGGTTGAAGCGGTCCACCAGTGAGTACTGGCCGTGGGCGGTGCGGGCCAGCTCTTCGCTCAGCAGGGCGGTGCGCTGGGCTTCGCCCGAGGTCTGGTCGGCGAGCTGGGCGATGCTGCCGATGCGCACGTTGATCTCTTCGGCCACGGCGCTCTGTTCCTCGGTGGCGGCGGCGATCTGGTCGGTCATGGCGGTGATGTTGGCCACGGCTTCGCTGATGCCCACCAGGGCCTGGTCGGCCTGCAGCACCTGCTCGACGCCTTCGTCGGCCTGGCGACGACCGTTTTCCATGGTGCGCACGGTTTCCTCGGCGGTCTTCTGCAACTGGGCGATGAGCTGGTGGATCTGCCCGGTGGACTCGGCGGTGCGTTGCGCCAGGGAGCGCACCTCGTCAGCCACCACGGCGAAGCCCCTGCCCATTTCGCCGGCGCGGGCAGCCTCGATGGCGGCGTTGAGGGCGAGCAGGTTGGTCTGGTCGGCGATGCCCTTGATCACGTCCACCACGCCACCGATCTCGTTGCTGTCCTGGGCCAGGCGGGCGACGGTCTCGCTGGTCTCGATCACCGACTGCGACAGGCGTTCGATGGCGGCGCGGGTCTCGGCGGCAACGTGCCGGCCCTGGGTGGTGAGGCGGTTGGCTTCCTGGGTGGCGTCGGCAGTGCGCTGGACGTTGGAGGCGACTTCCTGGGTGGTGGCGGCCATCTGGTTGACGGCGGTGGCCGCCTGGTCGGTCTCCTGGCGCTGACGCTCCAGCCCGTCGGAGCTGTTGTGGGCCAGGGCGTCGGCCTGGCGGGCCTGGTCGGTGAGGTGCTCGGCGGTGTCCTGCAGGCGGGTGAGGCAGGTCTTGAGGCGTGCCTCCTGGCTGAGCAGGGCCATCTCCAGGCGGGCCTGGTCGCCCCGGCTGTCGGTGTACATCCGTGCGATCAGCGGGTCGGAAGTGGTCTGTTCGGCAAGCTGCAGCAGGCGCTTGATGCCGCGCCCTTGCCAGGCGAGGCCGATCAGCCCGAGTGGCACGGAGAGCAGGGCGGCGAGCAGGAAGCCCCAGTGGGAGGTCAGCCAGGCGCCGATGAAGAAGCCGATCTGGCTGATGAGGATGAACGGCAGCCAGTCCTGCAGCACCGGCAGCCAGCGGTCCTGGCTGGGGATGGCGGACTTGCCGGCGTTGATCCGTGCGTAGAGCGCCTCGGCCCGGCGCACCTGCTCGGCGGTGGGCTTGACCCGCACCGACTCGTAGCCGGTGACCTGGCTGCCCTCGAAGATGGGCGTGACGTAGGCGTTGACCCAGTAGTGGTCGCCGTTCTTGCAGCGGTTCTTGACGATGCCCATCCACGGCCGGCCCTTCTTCAGGGTGGCCCACATGTGGGCGAACACGGCGGGGGGCACGTCCGGGTGACGGACGAGGTTGTGTGGGGCGTGGATCAGCTCTTCCCGGGAATAGCCGCTGATCTCGACGAAGGCCTGGTTGCAGTAGGTGATGACACCCTTGCCGTCCGTGGTCGAAATGAGGCGCTGCTCGGCGGGGTAGGTCCTTTCGCGTTGGGTAACCGGTTGGTTGTTTCGCATGTTGTTCTTCCGCAAGGCTTGAGGCGGGTATCGGCTCTGGTGAACCAAAGTTGAGCCATTTTTCGCCGTGCAGTGTAAACAGTTTGTGTCGTGTCGCCGTCGGGAAAGTTTCCCGCCAACCAGCGACCCAGAGCCTTCGCGGGGCTCCGGGTCGCTCGCAAGTCAGGCCGCGAGCAGCTGGCGCAGCACGTAGTGGAGGATGCCGCCGGCCTTGAAGTACTCCACTTCATTGAGGGTGTCGATGCGGCAGAGCACCTCGACGTTCTCGCGGGAGCCGTCCTCGCGGGTGATCTCCAGGGTCAGGTCCATGCGCGGGCGCAGCTCTACGCCGCTGAGCCCGAGGATGGCGATCCGCTCGCGCCCGGTCAGGCCCAGGCTCTTGCGGTCGGTGCCCTCCTTGAACTGCAGCGGCAGCACGCCCATGCCCACCAGGTTGGAGCGGTGGATGCGCTCGAAGCTCTCGGCGATCACCGCCTTGACCCCCAGCAGGTTGGTACCCTTGGCCGCCCAGTCGCGGGAGGAGCCGGTGCCGTATTCCTTGCCGGCGATGATCACCAGCGGCGTGCCTTCGGCCTGGTAGCGCATGGCGGCGTCATAGATGGCCAGCTTCTCGCCGCTGGGCACATGCAGGGTGTTGCCACCTTCCTCGCCGCCGAGCATCTCGTTGCGGATGCGGATGTTGGCGAAGGTGCCGCGCATCATCACTTCGTGGTTGCCGCGCCGCGAGCCGTAGGAGTTGAAGTCCCGCGGCTCCACGCCGTTTTCCCGCAGGTAGCGCCCGGCGGGGCTGTCGGCCTTGATGTTGCCGGCCGGGGAGATGTGGTCGGTGGTCACCGAGTCCCCCAGCAGGGCGAGGACCCGGGCTTTTTGCACGTCTTCCACCTTGGGCGGCGCACCGGCGATGTCAGCGAAGAACGGCGGGTGCTGGATGTAGGTGGAGTCGGCCTGCCAGGCATAGGTGTCCGATTCGGGCACCTGGATGGCGCGCCACTTCTCGTCGCCGGCGAAGACCTCCGCGTACTCCTTGCGGAACATCGCGGTGTCGACCTTGGTGATGGCTTCGGCGATCTCCTTCTGGCTCGGCCAGATGTCCTTCAGGTACACCGGCTGGCCGTCCTTGCCTTCGCCCAGCGGTTCGCGGCTGATGTCCAGGCGCACGCTGCCAGCCAGGGCATAGGCGACCACCAGGGGCGGTGAGGCCAGCCAGTTGGTCTTCACCAGCGGGTGTACGCGGCCTTCGAAGTTGCGGTTGCCGGAGAGTACCGAGGCCACGGTCAGGTCGCCCTGCTGGATGGCCTTCTCGATGGGCTCCAGTAGCGGGCCGGAGTTGCCGATGCAGGTGGTGCAGCCGTAACCCACCAGGTCGAAGCCCAGCTCATCGAGGTACTTCGTCAGCCCGGCGGCGGCGAAGTACTCGGTCACCACCTTGGAGCCTGGCGCCAGGGAACTCTTCACCCAGGGCTTGCGCGTCAGGCCCTTTTCCACGGCCTTCTTCGCCACCAGGCCGGCGGCCATCATCACGCTGGGGTTGGAGGTGTTGGTGCAGGAGGTGATGGCGGCGATCACCACGGCGCCGTCGCTCAGGCGGTGGGTGCGGCCCTCGTATTCGTAGTCCATCACGCCGCTCTGTACGCTGCCGCCCACGGCGGTGCCACCGCCGCCCTCGCTGAGCAGGCGGCCGTCCTCCTTGGCGCTGGGCTTGAGTTGCAGGGCGATGAGGTCGTCGAAGGTGCTGGCCACCTGGGTCAGCGGCACCCGGTCCTGCGGGCGCTTGGGCCCGGCCAGGCTGGCTTCCACCGTGCCCATGTCCAGGGACAGGCTGTCGGTGAACAGCGGTTCGTCGCCGGCGTTGCGCCACAGGCCCTGGGCCTTGCAGTAGGCCTCCACCAGTTTGACCGTGGATTCCGGGCGACCGGAGAGGCGCAGGTAGCCGAGGGTCACCTCGTCCACCGGGAAGAAACCGCAGGTGGCGCCGTATTCCGGGGCCATGTTGGCGATGGTGGCGCGGTCGGCCAGGGGCAGGTCGGCGAGGCCGTCGCCGTAGAACTCGACGAATTTCCCCACCACGCCCTTCTTGCGCAGCATCTGGGTGACGGTGAGCACCAGGTCGGTGGCGGTGATGCCTTCCTTGAGCTTGCCGCTGAGCTTGAAGCCGATCACCTCGGGGATCAGCATCGACACCGGCTGGCCGAGCATCGCCGCTTCCGCCTCGATGCCGCCCACGCCCCAGCCGAGCACGCCGAGGCCGTTGATCATGGTGGTGTGGGAGTCGGTGCCCACCAGGGTGTCGGGGAAGGCGTAGGTCAGGCCGTCTTCCTCCCGCGTCCAGACGGTGCGGCCGAGGTATTCCAGGTTCACCTGGTGGCAGATGCCGGTGCCCGGCGGAACCACACTGAAGTTATCGAAGGCGCTTTGGCCCCAGCGCAGGAAGGCATAGCGTTCGCCGTTGCGCTCCATCTCGATCTCGACGTTCTGCTCGAAGGCCTCGGGGCTGGCGAAGCGGTCCACCATCACCGAGTGGTCGATCACCAGGTCCACCGGGGACAGCGGGTTGATCTTCTGCGGGTCGCCACCGGCCTTGGCCACGGCGTCACGCATGGCGGCCAGGTCGACCACGGCGGGTACGCCGGTGAAGTCCTGCATCAATACCCGCGCCGGGCGGTACTGGATCTCGCGCTCGGAGCTGCGGGTCTTCTGCCAGGCCACCAGGGCTTCGAGGTCTTCGGGGCCGACGGTTTCGTTGTCTTCCCAGCGCAGCAGGTTTTCCAGCAGCACTTTCAGGGACAGGGGAAGCTTGTCGATGCTGCCGAGGCGCTTGGCGGCCTCTGGCAGGCTGAAGTAGTGATAGGTCTTGCCGTCCACCTCGAGGGTGCGGCGGCTGTTCAGGCTATCCAGGGAAGGCATGTGACATCTCCTTTTGGCCCACACGGCATGGGCCGATACAGGGGGCGTAACCCAGCAAAGCTAGCTCTGCTTGGCGGGGCACGCCATGTTCTGGACCCACGTTCCGCCAGCATGGTTCCTCTTGCTGCATCACTGCGTGCGTAGGAATTTTCCGTCAGCGGCTGTGTGAAATCGGGTGCTGCGGCTCTATAGTGCGCGGCCAAGGAGACACCACCATGAACACCCTGTTACTGCACTGCCGCCCCGGCTTCGAGGGCGAAGTGTGCGCCGAGATATCCGACCTGGCCGCCCGACTGGATGTGCCCGGCTACGCCAAGGGCAAGGCCAGCAGCGCCTATGCCGAGTTCATCTGCCAGGACGCCGACGGCGCTGAGCGGCTGATGCGCGGCCAGCGTTTCGCGCGCCTGATCTTCCCGCGCCAGTGGGCCCGTGGCGGCTTCGTAGCGCTGCCCGAGACCGACCGCATCAGCGTGCTGCTGGAGCAGCTGGGCGCGTACCCGGTGTGCGGCAGCCTCTGGCTGGAGGTGCTGGACACCAATGAAGGCAAGGAGCTGTCGAATTTCTGCAAGAAGTTCGAGGGCCCGCTGCGCAAGGCACTGGAGAAGGCCGGCCGCCTGCAGGACGACCCGCGCCTGCCGCGCCTGCTGCTGACGTTCCGCAGTGGCCGCGAGGTCTTCGTCGGGCTGGCCGAGCCGGACAACTCGGCCCTCTGGCCCATGGGCATCCCGCGCCTGAAGTTTCCCCGCGAGGCGCCGAGCCGCTCGACTCTGAAGCTGGAGGAGGCCTGGCACACCTTCATCCCCCGCGAGCAGTGGGAAACGCGCCTGTCCGGTGACATGACCGGTGTCGACCTGGGGGCTTCTCCTGGCGGCTGGACCTACCAGTTGGTGCGGCGCGGGATGCTGGTCACCGCCATCGACAACGGTCCGATGGCCGAGAGCCTGATGGACACCGGCCTGGTGCAGCACCTGATGGTCGACGGCTTCACCTACAAGCCGAAGCAGCCGGTGGACTGGATGGTCTGCGACATCGTCGAGAAGCCGGCGCGCAACGCCGCGCTGCTGGAGACCTGGATCGGCGAGGGGCTGTGCCGCGAGGCGGTGGTCAACCTCAAGCTGCCGATGAAGCAGCGCTACGCAGAAGTGCAGCGCCTGCTGCAACGCCTGGAAGAGAGTTTCAAGGCGCGCCGCATCAAGGTGGCGATGGCCTGCAAGCAGCTCTACCACGACCGCGAGGAAGTCACCTGCCACCTGCGGCGCCTCGGCTGAGGCCGCCGCTCAGTGGGGCAGGGGCTGCAGCTCCGGCAGCTCCACTTCACCGGCCAGGCTCACCTGGCCCGGCCACCAGGACCCGTTGAACAGGTACTGCCCGCTGAAGCCGCTGAAGCGCAGGCCGAGGCGGTCACCCGGTTGCAGCCGGGTGCTCACCGAAGGCAGGCGCACGTCGGCCCGCGCGGCCAGCGGGGTGACCTGCTCGCTCAGCACCTCCACATCCCCGTTGGCCCGGCGCACGGCGAGGGCGGCGAAGACTTCGTGATCGTCCTCCCGGGGGCGCAGGTGCAGCAGGGTCGGCCCGACCAGGGCTGCCGGCTGTTCGATCTGCTTCAGCTCGACGAAGGTCGCCGGCTGCAGCCAGCCGCTGGTGGCAGGGCGCAGGCGGGTTTCCGGCAGTGGCAGCGGGCCGTCCAGGCGCGGTGCTTCGCGCAGGGCCAGGCCCTCGTCGGTGGACAGGCTCAGGCACAGGTGCGGGATGCTGTCCGCCGCGCCGTGACGGCCGCGCAGGCGGTCTTCGTACCAGTTCACCACGGCGGTTTCGAGGTTGAGGGCCTGGCCATCGCAGTGCAGCACCGGTTCGTTGTTGAAGGGCGGCAGGCCGCTCCAGCGCTGCAGCGGTGGCGGCAGGATGTGCCCGCCCTGGATGCCCAGCAGGCGCACGTCGGCGCTGCCCTGGCGCAGGCAGTCGCGAATGGCCAGGCCCTGGTCGAGGGGGAAGAGGGTGTCGCGCAGGCCCTGGATCAGCAGGGCATCGGCACGCGGGCGACGGCCCTGTTCGCAGTAGGCCGCCAGGCTGTGGGCGTGGAGTTCGTCGCGCACCGGCTCGGTCAGTTCGCCGCCGGCACTGCGCAGGTAGGGCGCCTGGATGAATTTGCCGAGGTCGTAGCCGGTGGCCAGGCCGAGGCTGACCAGTACGCCGGTCCAGCCCACCTTGAGGCGGCCGCCAGGGGCGAGGGCGTCGGCCAGGTCGTACCAGGTGGCGATGGGCACCAGCACGTCGATGCGCGGGTCTTCGCTGGCGGCCAGCAGTTGCACGGCACCGCCGTAGCTTTCCCCGAGCATGCCCACGCGCGGGTCGCCAGGGCCGTCCTCGGTCAGGCGCGGTAGATGGGCGCTGGCCCAGTCCACCACGGCGAGGGCATCCTGCACCTCGTAGCGCGGGTCCATCATCTCGATGTCGCCTTCGCTGCCGCCCCAGCCGCGCTGGTCGTAGCTGACCACCCAGTAGCCGGCGCGCCAGGCCCGCAGGGCGCTGCGCCCGGAAATCATGCGCTGGCCGTAGAAACCGTCCGGCCCGGTGACCCGCCAGCCTCCCCAGCCGTGGGTATGCACCACCAGCGGGGCGGTTTCCCCGGCGGCGAGGGCGGGCTGGAACACGGTGGCGGAGAGCCGTGTGCCGTCGCGGGCGATGATCACCGCGTCGTACCAGGTGGCGGGCAGGGCCTTGCCGGCCTGGGCGGCGTAGTCGGGCAGGTGGTCGCGGGCGGCGCAGCCGCCGAGCAGGAGGAGGGCGAGCAGCAGGCAGGTCAGGCGCATGGGGGGTGGGCATTTGATGGGCGTGGCGCGGCAGGCTACCACCGTTGCGTTCCGTCCGGCGGCCCATCCAAGGTCGGGCTCGGGAGTGGGCGGACGCGGCGCTTTGCGCGACAATGGCGCCCCTTCGACGGAGTGCCCCATGACCGATCAGCCCGATGCCATTCTCGACGCCACCGGCCTCAACTGCCCCGAGCCGGTGATGATGCTGCACAACAAGGTGCGCGACCTGCAGGCCGGCGGCCTGCTCAAGGTGATCGCCACCGATCCCTCGACCCGCCGCGACATTCCGAAGTTCTGCATGTTCCTCGGCCATGAGCTGGTGGACCAGGCCGAAGAGGCGGGGACTTACCTGTACTGGATTCGCAAGAAAGCCGATTAGCAAACAGGGCCCGAAAGGGCCCTGTTGCGTTGGGGCGACGCTCTCGCCGGGTCAGGCCGCAGCGGCCGGGCGCTGGCTAAGGTGGCGGATGTGCGCCCGGGCGCTGCCGGTGATGCGGTAGCTGAGCATCACCGCCGCCACCGTCAGGCCGACGATCAGCCCTTGCCACAGTCCGCGCGGGCCGCTGGCTTCGCCCAGCCAGTCGGTCAGCCCCAGCACCCAGCCCACCGGCAGGCCGATACCCCAGTAGGAGAACAGGGTGATGACCATGGTGGCACGGGTGTCCTGGTAGCCCCGCAGCGCGCCGGCGGCAGTCACCTGGATGGCGTCAGAGAACTGGAACAGTGCGGCGAACACCAGCAGCGAGGCGGCCATGGCGATCACCTCCGTGTCCGGCGTGTAGATGCCGGCGATGCCGTGGCGCAGCAGCAGCATCAGGCTCGCCGAGAGGCAGGCGTAGGCCAGTGCGGTGACCATTCCGACGCCGGCGGCGAAGCGCGCCTCGCGGGGCTCGCCACGGCCCAGGGCCTGGCCGACGCGCACGGTGACGGCCATTGCCAGGGAGTAGGGGATCATGAACACCAGGGAGCTGAAGTTCAGGGCGATCTGGTGGCCGGCCACCACATTGGCGCCGAGGCCGCCGATCAGCAGGGCGATCACCGCGAAGATGCTCGATTCGGCGAACACCGCGATGCCGATGGGCAGGCCCACCGACAGCAGGCGGCGGATCACCGACCAGTCGGGCCGCTCGAAGCGGGTGAACAGGGCGCTGCTCTGGTAGACGCGGGCGAAGCGCACCCAGCCGAGCATGCCCAGGAACATCATCCACATCACCGTGCCGCTGGCCCAGCCGCAGCCCACGCCGCCCATGGCCGGGAAGCCCAGGTGGCCGTAGATCAGCACGTAGTTCAGCGGGATGTTCAGCAGCAGCCCGCAGATGCCCAGCACCATGCTCGGGCGGGTCTTGCCCAGGCCGTCGCTGAAGCAGCGCAGCACCTGGTAGAGCGCCACGGCCGGCAGCCCGTAGGCGATGCCGTGCAGGTAGCCCATGCTCGGGGCGATCAGGTCTTCCTCCACCCCCATCAGGTGCAGCACCGGCTCGGCGCACAGCAGCAGGCCGGCACCGCCCAGGCCCACGGCCACGGCCAGCCACAGCGCCTGGCGCACCAGCGGGCCGATCTCCCCCTGCTGGCCGGCGCCGAAGCGCTGCGCCACCTTGGCGGTGGTGGCCAGGAGGATGCCGGTCATCAGCAGGAACACGGGCACCCAGATGGAGTTGCCCAGGGCCACGGCGGCCAGGTCGCGCGGGCTCACGCGGCCGGCCATCACGGCGTCGACGAAACCCATGGCCGAGTGGGAGAGCTGGGCAATGATGATCGGCAGGGCGAGGGTGAATAGGGCTCGGAGTTCGCGACGGGTACGGTCGAGGCGAGTTCGAATGGTCACGGGAGGTCTTTCCATGGCTGTGTAGCGTTCACCGGTACGGCGGTGGCGTCCGTCTTGCGTATGCCCGGCGAGCACCCCTAAAAACTGGCTGCGTGGTCATCGCTGCGTTAAAAACACGCTCGTGCGCGAGTCCGATCAAAATGCTCATTTACACTGCGTAAACTGCGCTTTTTCGCCTGTTTTTGCCTTGCGCTGACTGCCTCGCTTACGTTTTTAGAAGTGCCCTGTCGGGCCGCCTGACTGCGATGGGCTCGCAGCGGGCGCTGAAGCGGCCGTGGCAGGGGGACTGCCGGCGATGGGGAATCAGCGGAGGCGAAAGGCCGCGTAGTCTACGCGTTGACGCATGAGTCAGGAAAGGGCTGTAGGACCTTGCGCGATGGATTCCGTAGAATGCCCACCCCGCCTATGGAGTGCCCCCATGCAGATCCTCGCTGACGAGAACATTCCCCTGGTCGATGCCTTCTTCGGAGGCTTCGGCAGCATCCGCCGCCTGCCCGGCCGGGCCATCGACCGCGCCGCCCTGGGCGATGCCGAGGTGCTGCTGGTGCGCTCGGTGACCCATGTGGACCGCGCCCTGCTGGAAGGCAGCGCGCTGCGCTTCGTCGGCACCTGCACCATCGGCACCGACCACCTGGACACCCAGGCCCTCGACGCGGGCGGCATCGCCTGGTCCAGTGCGCCCGGCTGCAACGCCCGGGGCGTGGTGGATTACGTGCTGGGCAGCCTGCTGACCCTGGCCGAGGACGCCGGCATCGACCCGGCCAGCCGCACCTATGGCGTCGTTGGCGCCGGCCAGGTGGGCGGGCGCCTGGTGCGGGGGCTACGCGAGCTGGGCTGGACCGTGCTGGTCTGCGACCCACCGCGCCAGGCGGCCGAGGGGGGGGACTACGTGGACCTGGACACCCTGCTGGCGCGCTGCGACGCCATCAGCCTGCACACCCCGCTGGAGAAGGCCGGCGACCACCCCACCCATCACCTGCTCGATGCCACCCGCCTGGCCGCCCTGCGCGAAGGCGCCTGGCTGATCAATGCCGCCCGTGGCGCGGTGGTGGACAACCGCGCTCTGCGCGACGTGCTGGGCCGGCGCCCGGACCTGCGCGTGGTGCTGGACGTGTGGGAGGGCGAGCCCGAGGCAGACCCGCAACTGGCCGCGCTGTGCCGCATCGCCACCCCGCACATCGCCGGCTACAGCCTGGACGGCAAGCTGCGCGGCACCGAGCAGATCTACCAGGCCTTCTGCCGGGCCCTGGATCAGCCCGAGACGGTGCGCCTGGCCGATCTGTTGCCGGCGCCCTGGCTGCCCGAACTGGCTCTGGATGCCAGCGCCGATCCGCAGTGGGCGCTGTCCATGCTTTGCCGCGCGGTGTACGACCCGCGGCGGGACGACGCCGACTTCCGCCGCAGCCTGGTGGGCGATGCCACCCAGCGCCGCACCGCCTTCGACGCACTGCGCAAGCACTACCCGGTGCGCCGCGAGATCGATGGCCTGCGGGTGCGCCTGCTGGGCGAGTCGCCCGCGTTGCAGCGCTGCATCCGCGCCCTCGGCGCGACCCTCGCCTGACCTGCGGCGTGCTGCCGCGCAACGGCGCCGCCTGCCTGCCGCTGGCGCCGTGCTATAACCCTTGGACTTCAAGCCCCGCAACCACGGAGATGGACGAATGAGCGACACCCAGAACACCCCCAAGTCGAATGCCGCCGAAATCCTCAGCAGCTATGACCTGAGCACGGCGAAGGACTTCGAGTGGACGGGGCGCAGCATGGACTGGTTCCTGCAGATGCTGGTGCGCCAGGCCAACGAACTCGGCGTGGAAGTGGGCATCACCCTCACCGTCGGCGCGGGCCTGGTCAGCGGCACGCTGATCTCCGTGGAGAGCTACTTCGACCTGTTCGCCCAGGAATACGCCCATTCCTGGCCGGAAGAGGGCCGCGAGGACATCCGCGCCACCTTCGCCAAGCTCGGCGTCATGGCCAAGTCCACCGGGGAAGACCCCAACCTGCTGCCGCCCCAGTACATCCACCTGCGTGATGTCAGTGTCTACGCCGCCGGCGGCCTGACCTGCACCGGGCTGACCCTGTGGCGCGGCACCCTGGCCTCTGTCACCGGCTTCAACCTCGGCACCCTCAGTTGATCCTGCCGACGGCCTGCATGGCCGTCAGTTCTGGCCGTCCGGCCGCTTCGTCCTGAAGCGGCTCGGGCGTTCGGAAGCCCTTCTCGTCTCGCTCGCTGTTCATGAGCCCGTTCGCTTCGGTTGGGAGCGGCGCATCGTGACACCCCATGAGCACTATCGAGCGGACGGATTTCCGCACCGCCAGGCCGGCCCCTTCGTGCGCCTGGCCAGCCGGGCCATCTGGCTGCTGGAAAGCGCCCGAACGCTGCGCTCGCTGCCCGATGGAAGGCTCAACCCAGCGTTGTGCTGTGTTCCAGCAACACCGACTCGTCGGCCTTCAGGCGGCTGGGGAGGAAGTCGCGGAGGAACTCCACCCAGGTGCGGATCTTCGCATCGAGGAACTGCCGCGACGGGTACAGCGCGTAGATGCCCAGCGGGAACAGGCTGTGATGGGGCAGTACCCGCACCAGGCTGCCGTCCCGCAGGCCATGCACCGCCGAGTACACCGGCAGCACGCCGATGCCCATGCCCGCCCGCAGCGCCTCGGTCAGCGCATCGGCGGTGTTCACCTGGAAGGGGGTCTGGGTGATGGTGATCATCTGCTGCCCGTCCGGGCCGTCGAAGGTCCACTTGTCCAGCGACATCACCGAGTTCACCAGGCGCAGGCAGCGATGCCCCAGCAGGTCGGCGGGCTGGCGTGGCGCGCCGTGCTTGGCGATGTAGCCGGGGGATGCGCAGAGCACGCTGTAGGTGGTGCCCAACTGCTTGGAGATGAAGCCCGAGTCTGGCAGCTCCTGGGCGATCACCACCGAAATGTCGTAACCCTCGTCGAGGATGTCCGTGGTGCGGTTGGCCAGGGTCAGGTCGAAGCTCACGTCCGGGTAGGTCTCGGCGTACTGGGCGATGGCTTCGATCAGGTAGTGCTGGCCGATGCCGGTCATGGCATGGACCTTCAGGTTGCCGGCGGGGCGGGCGTGGGCTTCGCTGGCTTCGGCTTCGGCTTCCTCGATGTAGCCGAGGATCTGCTCGCAACGCATCAGGTAGCGCTGGCCGGCTTCGGTGAGGGCAATGCGGCGGGTGGTTCGGTGCAACAGGCGGGTTCGAAGGTGGGTCTCCAGGGTGGCGACCGCGCGGGAAACGTAGGAGGTGGTCAGGTCCAGTCGTTGGGCGGCGGCGGTGAAGCTGCCGGTCTCCGCGACACAGACGAAGGCACGCATGTTGAAGAGGATGTCCATCAAGGGCTCCGGCCCGGAACGGGGCGCGAATTCTGGCATGAAGTGGTGCCGCCGATTATGGCCGCTGAGTACACAATGAATCACCTATCCGTGTGCTTATCCTGACCCTGGGCGACACATAGAATCGCCGCCGTTACGGGCCACCAGAGCCCTTGCCATCAGGATTCGCCGCACGTGCCCCGCATCGATCGGCCCGGTTTGCTCCGGGTCAGCCTGTACGTCTGTTTCCCGCTCCTCTGTTCCTGCATCGACTCCAACGGCATCGCCCCGGCCAGCCAGGTCCCCGACCCGGCCGCGCTGGAGGTGGGGGCCGCCATCGCCTCGGCCGAGGCCCAGGCCGGCTGGCCCGCCAGCCAGTGGTGGCGAGCCTTCGGCGACCCGCAGCTGGACGCCTGGATGGACCGCGCCCTGGCCGGCAGCCCGAGCCTGGACATGGCCGCCGCCCGGGTCCGCCAGGCGCGGGCCCTGGCCCATGTGGTGGAGGCGGACGAATCGCCCAGCCTCGGCCTGGCGGCCAAGGTGCAGCGCAAGCGCTGGCCCGACGACGCCTTCTATGGCCCCGGCGACCTGGCGCGCACCAGTTCGTGGAACAACACCAGCCAGCTCGGCTTCAGCTACCCGCTGGACCTCTGGGGCGGCGAGCGCGCCCGTGGCGAGGCGGCGGTGGACCGCGTCCGTGCCAGCGTCGCCGAAGCCCGCCTGGCAGCCCTGGAGCTGCAAGGCAACCTGGTGCGCGCCTACATCGGCCTCGCGCTTCATCACAGCCAGTTGGACATCGCCCAGGCCGAGCTGACCCAGCGCCAGCAACTGGTGGGACTGGCCAAGCGCCGTCGCCACGATGGCATCGGCACCCGCCTGGAGGTGACCCGTGCGGAAATGGGCATCCCGCCCGTGGCGCGGCAGATCGACGAACTGCGCGAAAGCATCGCCCTCGATCACAACCTGATCGCCGCACTGGCGGGGGAGGGGCCGGGGGCTGCCGAAACCATGGCACGGCCGCGTCTGGCGCTGCTCAGGGACATCGGCCTGCCGCCGCGCCTGCCCCTTGAGCTGCTCGGCCATCGCCCGGACCTGGTGGCGGCACGCTGGCAGGTGGCTGCCGAAGCCAAGGGTATCGAGGCGGCCAAGGCGGATTTCTACCCCAACGTCGACCTGCTCGGCGGCCTTGGCACCTTGGCGGTGCAGGGCGGTGTGCTGGATTTCCTGCGCTACGACACCCTCACCTGGGGCCTCGGCCCGGCGCTGTCCCTGCCGGTCTACGACGGCGGGCGGCGGCGCGGCCAACTGGCCGAAGCAACCGCCGGCTACGACCTGGCAGTGGGGCATTACGACCAGACCCTGGTGCAGGCCATCAAGGGCGTGGCCGATGCCCTGGTGCGCCTGGAGTCGCTGCACCAGCAACAGCGCCTGGCGGAAGTCTCCGTGGCCCAGGCGCGACACGCCTGCGACCTGACCCTGCTGGCCCAGCAACGCGGGCTGACTGACTACAGCGAGGTGCTGCAGGCGCAGCCGGCCCTGTTCGAGGCCCAGCGCGTGGAGCAGCAGGTGCGCGCACGGCGCCTCGCCGCCCAGGCCGACCTGCTGCTGCAACTGGGCGGCGGCCTGCCCCAGGAAGCCGGCCCCGCCCCTGAACACCTGACGCCCTCCGAACCCCGCTTCCGCCTGGTCCGCCCATGAACATCGACGCTACCTGGAGCACGGCGCTGCGCCGTGACCTCGCCCATTGGGCCCGTACCGAAGGGGTCACCTGGGTCTTCATCTTCAAGGCCCTGCTCACCGCCTTCATCGCCCTGTGGCTGGCCTACCGCCTGGAGCTGCCGCAGCCCGGCACGGTGCTGGTCACCGTATTCATCGTCATGCAGCCGCAAAGCGGCCAGGTCCTGGCCAAGAGCTTCTACCGCATCATCGGCACGCTGCTGGGGCTGACGGTGATGGTGGCGCTGATCGGCCTGTTCAACCAGGAGCGGGTGCTGTTCATGCTGGCCATCGCCATCTGGATCGGCCTGTGCACCGCCGGCGCGGCACGCTACCGGGACTTCCGTGGCTACGCCTGCGTGCTGGCCGGCTACACCGCCGTGATCATCGGCCTGCCCGCCACCCTGCACCCCGAAGGCGCCTTCATGTCGGCGCTGTGGCGGGTGCTGGAGATCACCCTGGGCATCCTCTGCACCGGCCTGGTCAGCGCCCTGGTGCTGCCGCAGACCACCAGCGCTGACCTGCGCGGCACCTTGCAGGCGCGCTTTCGCGACTTTGCCGCATTCGCCTGCGAAGGCCTGGCCGGCAGCCTCGACAGCGAGCGCTTCGAAGCGCTCAACGCGCGCTTCGCCGCCGTGGCCGTGGGCCTGGAGAACATGCGCAACGCCACCACCTTCGAGGACCCGCACATGCGCATGCGCGCCGGGCGGCTGGCGCGGCTGAACAACGAGTTCATGCTCCTTTCCACGCGCTTCCACGCCCTGCATCAGTTGCTCAAACGCCTGCACCTGGGCGGCGCCCACCTGGTGCGTGAGGCGTTGCAGCCGTGCCTGGGCGAAGTCTCGGCGCTGCTGGCCGCGCAGCGGGAGCGCCTGGGCAGCGACGCCGAGGCGGCGGAGTTCGCCGAGCGCCTGGCTGCCTGCCGGCAGGAGTTGATGCAACTGATCCGCAGCGGGCGCGGCTGGCTGGCCGAGCGCCAGGTGGACGAGGCCGGCGCGCTGGATTTCGATACCGCTGCCGAGCTGCTGTTCCGCTTCGTCGAAGACCTCCACGGCTACGCCATGACCCTGGCCTCGCTGCTGGAACACCGTCACCACCGCGAGGACTGGCAGGAGAGCTTCCGCCCCCGCGCCAACCCCCTGGCCGCCGCCGTGGCGGGCATGCGCAGCAGCCTGCTGATCCTCGCCCTGGGCACCTTCTGGATGGCCACCGCCTGGCCCGCCGGGGAGACCTTCACCATGACGGTGGGGATGATCTCGGCCCTGGCCTCGTCCTCCTCCAACCCCAAGCGGCTGGCGCTGCAACTGACCCTGGGCGCCACCGGTGGCGCCCTGGCGGGCCTCTTCACCACCTTCTGCGTGCTGCCCTCGCTGGATGGCTTCGTCATGCTCTGCTGCGCCCTGGCGCCCACCTTCGCCCTCGGCGCGCTGCTGCTCTCGCGCCCGGCCTGGTCGGGTTACGGCGTGGGGCTGCTGGTGTGGTTCTGCCTGCTGTCGCTGCCGGGCAACCTGGTGCAGTACGACCCTTACCGGCTGCTCAACGAGTACCTGGCGGTGCTGCTGTCGATGACCGTGGCGACCCTGGCGGCGGCGCTGATCCTGCCGCCCAACCGGCCCTGGCTGTGGCGGCGCCTGGAGCACGACCTGCGCATGTGCGCGGTGCACACCGTCAGCGGGCGCATCCGTGGGCTGGTCAGCGGTTTCGAGAGCGGCACCCGCGACCTGCTGGCCCAGGCCTATGCCTTCTCTGCCGGGCGGCCGGACATCCAGCGCCGGCTGCTGCGCTGGATGTTCGCCGTGCAGGAGGTGGGGCACGCGGTGATCGAGCTGCGTCTGGAGCAGGCGCGCCTGCCGGCGCTGTCCTGTTATGCCGAATCCATGCCCTGGCGCCACGCCGTGCGCGCCATGGGCCGGGCGCTGATCCGCCTGCTGATCCAGCCTGGCGAGGTCAATCGCCAGCGTGCGCTGCAGGCCGTCGAACAGGCCATCGAGGCGGTGCGCGCCACCCCCGAACCCTGTGCGCCGCAGTTCGAGACCTCGCCGCTGCGCCGGTTGCAGAGCTACCTGCACTTCATCCGCACCTCCCTGCTTGACCCCCTGGCGCCCTGGGCCGAGCATCAGGGCGCCGGCACCACCCCGGTACCCGCCCATGCCCCGTGAAATCGCCGTGCACGGCGTCTACCTGCCGAGCCTGACATTGCTGTTTCTGATCACCCTGGTCGGCGGCTGGCTGATCGACCGCGTCGCCGCGCGGCTCGGCCTCTACCGCCTGGCCTGGCACCCCGTGCTGCTGCGGGTCTGCCTGTTCACCTGCCTGTACGCCTCCCTGGCCCTGGCCACCTACCGTTGAGAGACCCTGTCCGTGAAACGAATCATCAGTGTCGGCGCGACCCTGCTCATCCTCGCCCTGGCGATGCTGTTGGTGCAGCGCCTGTGGCAGCACTACATGGACTCGCCCTGGACCCGCGACGGCCGGGTACGGGCCGACGTGATCAACATCGCCCCCGACGTGGCCGGGCTGGTGGTGGAGATCCCGGTGCGCGACAACCAGCGGGTCAAGGCCGGCGACGTGCTGGTGCGCATCGACCGCGCCCACTACGAGCTGGCCGTGCGTGACGCCGAAGCCGAGGTGGCCGCGCGCAAGGCCGACCTGGAGATGCGCCGGCTGAACGCCCGGCGGCGTGCCGACATGGACGACCTGGTGGTCTCGCGGGAGAACCGCGAGGACGCCAGCCACCTGGCCGACGGCGCCATGGCCCGCTACCGCCAGGCGCTGTCCCGGCTCGACGCCGCGCGGCTGGACCTGGAGCGCACCGAAGTCCGTGCCCCGGTGGACGGCTACGTGACCAACCTCAACCTCTACCGGGGCGACTACGTGCACGCCGGGCAGGCCGGCATGGCGCTGGTGGACGCGCACTCCTTCTACGTCAACGGCTACTTCGAGGAGACCCGCCTGCCGCGCATCCGCCAGGGCGCGAAGGTGGAGATGCGCCTGATGAGCGGTGAGCGCCTGCTCGGCCACGTGGACAGCGTGGCGCGCGGCATCTACGACCGCGATAACCCGGAAAGCCGCGAGCTGGTGGCCGACGTGAACCCCACCTTCAACTGGGTGCGCCTGGCCCAGCGGGTGCCGGTGCGCATCCACCTGGACGAGGTGCCCGAAGGGCTGGAGCTGTCCGCCGGGATGACCTGCACGGTGGTGGTGGATGAGTCGCACCAGGGCCTGCCCGGCGCCTGAGGGATTGTTGACCAGCACGTCACAGTCCTTGTGCTGGATCGCCCTGTAAGCCCCGTGGGGCGGGCATTAGAATGGATTCCGCCTCCCACGAAAGAGGCACATGCTTGATCCACTTCACCGTTCGTGTGCGGTGTCGCGCAATACCTTCGGCCCGCTCGTGGAGGGCGGGCCGAAGCCCCTCTCAAGGCAATCGAGTACTAGAACTCATGAAAGCTTTCCTGTTGCTGGCGCTTGCCGGTCTGTCTCCGCTCGTCTTCGCTGCCCCGCCTGACCAGACCGTTCCCGCCGAGGTCGAGCACTATCAGTACGGCATGGATCTGGACATCGCCCGCGTGATTTCCCGTAGCGAGGTCCCCGATGTGTGCGGTGTGGTGCCGGCCTACCTGACCTACGAGGACCACCAGGGCAAGGTGCACCGCCTGGAATACATGGTGTTCGGCAATGGCTGCTCCAACTGAGCCGCCCCCCTGATCCGCCCGAGAAAGCCCGGCCATGTGCCGGGCTTTTTGCATAACGCAACCTGGCGTCAGGACGTCCGTAGTATGGCGCTGAGCGCAGCGAAGCCCATCGAGCCCGGAGTACCCGGCAGTGCCGTGCAACGATCTGATGCGGTTCGCCGAGCTCACCGCATCCTACGGGGCGTTGCGCGTAGCCCGGGCTCTCAGGCACTTCGTAGGATGGCGCTGAGCGCAGCGAAGCCCATCGAGCGGGAGTACCCGGCAGCACTGTGCTGTGATCTGATGCGGTTCGCCGAGCTCACCGCATCCTACGGCGTGCGGTACGTGGCCCGGGCTCAGGCACCTCGTAGGATGGCGCTGAGCGTAACGAAGCCCATCGAGCCGGAGTACCCCGGCAGCACCGTGCA